>CAZCDT010000008.1:0-67724 GCA_964497525.1 uncultured Bacteriovoracaceae bacterium | reverse complement strand
AGATCGTTACAAATCGCCATTTAAAAACCGACATTATTTAGTGGATTTGGTATTAATTTGGATACTTGCTACTTACTTTTTTTTAGACTTTGTGGCCGAACTGCTTTGTTTTTTTGATTTCTTTTTTGCTGGAGCTGGCTTTTTAGTCGATTTTACGACTGGAGCAGCAACTTCCTTCTTCTTTGATGGCCACAGTTCTGGAAAATCTTTTTTTAATTTTTCTAAATCAAAACCATTTTTACATATCTCTTTCATCTTTTGTGCATCATTTTTATCTTTTGGATTGATATGATTTAGCTGAAAGTGAAAATGATCATTGTGTTTTTTTGCCGTCCCATTGACTTCTTTGACTCCAAGTTTGTTTTTTATACTTGCAGTAATAACTTTTTTATCATTAAAAAAGATATTACTTGCTCCAGCAATTTTTAAGAGAGTAATAAATACCATTGTTTTATTTCGATCATAAGAGCTACTATTTATAGTTAAACCGCTATCTACATCACTATTTTTTCGAAAAGGACGAATATCAATGCTTAAACCTCCTCCATGGCTCCCATGATCTCTATCAAAAAACATATCTCCCATTTGAACCTGACACCCAATACTACCCCATTCTTTGCAAATTATTTCAAATGTCTTTAACACTTGATTTAAGGTACACATTGATTCTGCTGAAATCAAAGTATCGGCCGATTCTGGAGTATAGTGATAAGTATTATATGGCCCCTTCATCGAAATTGGATCATATGGAAAAGTTACAAGATTTTCTCCCCGATTATATTGCTCTAAAAAACCAATATTTCTTGCGTCAGTTCGACTTTTATCCTCTGCCTTATAATAAGCAGATAAGAAATTCGGAAATGCTAAAATATCCATGACGCCATCTGCATGACGCTTTACTTCAGGAGCTATCTCTAAACTTGTAGAAGGGCATGTTCCATACACATCACAAATATCTTGTACTGATTCAACCTGGCAGCTTGGAATTGGTCGCAAGCGATTTAAAAAGTCAGCATTATCCTTAGCAGAAAAAAAAGTATCTTTGTTTTGATTTGAGATAAACTTATAAGAATCTTCACAAATTCCATCAAGACAACACTGCTTAACCTCAAATTGCCCTTGATCGTTCGACGCAATTTTTAGAACATCTTTTTTCCCGTTATCGCTTCCAAGTAAAAATGAATAATTTAACAAATCAACAAAAGAGTCTTTTGGCAAAGTAACTACATCACCATTTTCTACTGGATAAAAATGCTTTTCATCTTTTGATAAATTTTTAATTAATTTTTTATCTGCCTCTAGTTTTATTCCTAGGCAAAGCATATCTTTTTGCTTCATTGTTAAAACAGCAACCTCTTCCTCTTTGTGCCCAATTTGATCTTGTAAATCACTTATTTTTTTCTCAATAAGATCAAGATTCGTTTTATAATCATAGTTTTTTAGTTCCTGAATTTGCTTTGTAAAACCATCTTTAACTTTCCCAGAAAAGCCTTTTAGTAATTTTTCGTTATTTGCTAATTCAACAATTTGCTTATTAAGTTCTAAAACATCCTTTTCCAAAGTAGATAACTTTTCTACATCTAAGGCCAAGGCCGAAGATTTCCCGACAAGTAAGTTTACTTTTTTTATCTCTTGAGTTTTTTGCTGTCGTATTTTATTAAGCTCTAATTGTCTATTTTTTATATCTGCAAGTTGTGTTTCAACATACTCTTTTGCGTCTTCTAAATTTGTTAATTTATTTGCCAGCCCTTCTTTCCACTTTAAACTCTCTTTTAATCCTATTTGCTTTGCTATCTCATTTTGATTCTCAATGATCTCGTTTGCAAGTTTTTGACGCTTGGCCCAATTTTGCTGTTTGGCAGCAGTAATTTCTTCTCCTCTTTTTACCAATCCTTGCTCATAGCTATACGTTTTTAATTTTTTCTTTTCCCAATACTTTCCATCATTAATTTTTCCACTAAACAAAGTATCTGTTTCTAATGTTACATATGGTGCCGCTTTTTTTTCATGTAAAAGCTCAAAAGAGTTTCTCTTTACTGTATTATCAAAACTACTTATCACCTTAACTTTAGATTGTGCACAGCCATTTTTATCATAAGTATCCTCGGCCAAAGGAATAACTATTGAAGCATGATCAAGTGTTGCAACTCCTGATCTTTTTGGGGACTCAACACCGACGATGGTATGCACAAATTGACGCCCTCTTGCATATAAAAGATTTCGATCCTTATAATTGCAAGTATAGGTATCCTCTTGACTCATTCCTGTTAAAAAAAATGGCGGGTCTTTCTTCCAAACTGTTTCACATTTTGCCGAAGGATTATTGCGCAAAGGTGTCTGCGCAAAACTCATAGAAAAGTTTAAAAGAAAAACTAGCAATATGAAAAAAAGTTGAAATGTCATGGAAAACTTATCGGAACGAGTAGAGAAAACTTTAGCTTTTTTGTCTATTTTTGTTAAATGTTTGAAAACACAAAGACCCGCACGAATAAATGCATGCGGGTCTTTGTTTAAAAAGATTATTTCACATTATTCTAAAACAACACCCAAATCAACTTCTGCTCTTCTTTTTTTCGAAAGTTTTGCAGTTGAAACTTTACCACTAATTAAATTCTTTGGCGCATCCATTAAAATAGATGCAAAGACCAATCCGCGCGAGTCATCAAGAGCTGTAGTATCAAAAGATGAAAGATTTACTTTAATAATAGATCCGACATCACTTTCTAATACTTCAAACTCTTCTTGTTTTAAATCTCTACTAACAGCGACACTTTGTCCATCGATGCTTTTTACTGCAACAAATAGTTTAAGCAAACTCTTGTCAAAAACTTTTCCAGTTTGAAATGAAAAAGACTCTTTTGTTAAAAGGATATTAGAAATATCTTTTGTAAGAGGTGATAAAAATTCATCTTTGTCCATAAACTTTATCACATAACTTGCAATAACTTCTAAGTCTTCACCTTTTTCAACTTTTGAGAACTCTTTTGTTACAAGAGAAATTAAAAAAGACTTTTGACTTTCATCTTTAATGCTTATTTTTACTTCACCCTTATCATTTAAAGCTGCACTACCTTTAAATATAGCACTCTCGACTAGGCCTTCATAAGAAATTGTAACCATTGCACTAACATTTTTTTCAACCACGTATGGTATTTTTTCAACTTTTGTACAAGCATATTCTTCACTTCTATATTTTGTTACACTTTCACACTCGTATTTTGTATATGGTACATTTTTACAAACTCTTTCTGTCCTATTTACATTATGGCAAACATACTCGCGGTGTGGCACGCTTTGACAAACTCTTTCTCCAGGAACCCAATCACACTCTTGTTTAGTTGCATTGCGACACTCTTGTTCTGTATAAGGAACATCACGACACTCCTCTCTATCTGGAGCACTTCTACAAACTCGTCGACCATTAATTGTTTCACAAATCATTCCTCCTGGAACGGTTTTACACTCTCTTTTATATTTTGTTACATCGTTACAAACTCTATCACTAACCATCCGACACTCATTTCTTCCTGATGTTGTATGACACACTTCTTCATAGGTTGTCTCATAATCACACTCTTGATCAGGTACTGTTTCATAATTACACTCTTCTTTATAATAAGTGACATCATCGCACTCTGTATCTTCATAAGCGACTTGTCTTGTACAAGTGCTATTTACAACCTCTTCTTTATACCTTGTCTCCTTAATGATTCGATCAAGAGTAAAACGCTTGTTTACCTCTCCATCATTTTCAAAAGAAATCGTACTTTCTGCGAATGCAGAAAATAAAAACATAGAAAACAAAATACTCGCACAAAAAATTTTTGGTCCCAACATACTATCCTCCTCTCTTGGTCCATGCCGAAATAGCATGCCCACCTATAAGCAATTTGGGAGCCAAATCAACTCTCGCGCATCCTGCGCTCCGTCGGCATACAAAACATCCTATAAAAAGAGGGCCAACATGTGGCCCTCTTTGAGTGCGAGATAGAAGTAATGGATAGCACTTCTATTTTATAACACTTCCAACTGCCAATTCCACTCGGCGTTTGACAGTTAATTTAGAAGTGTCAATCACTTCATCATTTAGAAGTTCTCGAGGAGCATCAAGTGTTAAGGAGATAAACACTAACGCTTTTTCACGAATACTTCCAATATCAAGATCAGATAAATCCATTCTAATCATAGAACCATTATTACCTTCATAGATTTCAAATTCGCTTGCACTTAAAAATCTATCAATTAGAACTCTTCTACCATCTTTAATTGCAACATAAAGTTTTATGCTTTCTTCATTTACAATTTTACCTGTCGAAAATCTTAAAACTTTTTCTCCTAGTGAGATGTTTTGAATTTCAGATTTTATTGGAGATAAAAATAGTTCTTTATCAATAAACTTGATCATATAGTCCGCTGAAATTTCAATATCTTCACCAAGTTGTTCTTGAGAAATATTTTTGTTACTGACAACAATTAACTGTGGTCTTTGAGATTGATCTCTTAGATTAAATTTAATTTCACCACTATTGTTAATTTTTGCAGTTCCTTTAAATTTTACTTCAGAAGAAGGATTTTCAAACTCCATTCTGACTTTCGCTCTTACATGTTTTTCAACAACGTATGGCACTCTTTCAACTTTTGTACAAGCGTATGCCTCTTGTCTGTGTCTTGTAACTTGCTCACAAACATTCTCTGTATAAGAAACATTCTTGCAAACATTCTCCATTACAGTAACTGTATGACATACATTTTCTGAGTATGGAACTTGACGACAAACATTTTCAGAGTACGGAACTTGTCTGCAAACATTTTCTATATAAGAAACTTGCCTGCACTCTTGACGTCCTGGAACCCAATGACATTGTTGATCCATAACTGTACGACAAACCCTATCAGTATAAGGAACTTGTCTACACTCTTGACGAGCAGGGCCTTGTCTGCAAACTCTTCTACCATTAACCATTTCACAAATCATTCCACCAGGAACCATGTGACATTCTTGACGATAACGAGTTACATTATCACATACTTGGCGTGGAACTTGACGACACTCATTTCTACCAGGAAGAGTATGACACTCTTGACGATAGCGAGTCTCAGGACGGCACTCTTGACGATAACGAGTCTCTAGATTGCACTCTTGGCGATAGCGAGTTTCAAGACGGCACTCTTGTTTACTTACCGGCTGATTGCTGCACTCAACTTTCGTGCGAACAACATCTTTACACTCTGTAGCAGTATAAGGCACATCCCGATAGCACGTACTGTTTACAACCTCTTCTTTATAGCGAGTCTCTTTAATGATTTTATCTAAGGAAAAATTCTCATTAAACTCACCGTTGTAGTTAAAAGAAAACGACTCCTGACTCCATGCGGAAAACGAAAGCAGCGCAACTGCAAAAAGTAAAATCACGTAGCGCGACACTGTTAATAATGACACAAGACACCTCCATTTTTTTATGATTGACACTCTCCCACACCAATAAAGGCAATTACCATGCCAATAATTTTTTTAATTTTAGCTTAAATAGTTCACTTTTTAGGTAGCACTTTGGCCCTGGTAGCAAAATGCAGGTCAAAAATTTGACATATTTTTTACACGACACGTTGCAAAAAAAAATAATTTCTACAGCGTATATAAAATAAATGCGCCAAAAAGAATTCGATAAATCGAAAAAGGAATTAGTCCTATTTTTGAAACAAGTGATAATAAAATTTTTATTGCTACAAGACCTGAAAGAAATGATGCCCCCATCCCAACTAAAGAGTAGATGATAGGAAAATCAGATTTTTCTAAAATAATCTCTTTTAAATCCCAAAGTCCACCAAGAATAATAATTGGCATCGACAGTAAAAATGAAAATCTAGCGGCCTTAACTCTTTCGATGTTTAAAAATCTGGCCATAGAAAGAGTTGCTCCTGATCTACTTACACCTGGAAAAATTGCGATGGCCTGAGCAATACCGATAAAAAATGCTTTTTTAAAAATAGTCTTTGAAAAAAAATCTTGCGACAGATCTTCTTTAAAAAACTTATCGCTTACTGCCATCAATATGCCAAAGACAATAAGATTGATACCCATAAAAAAAGAGTTTCTTCCAAAAGAAAATGCAACATCTTTTAGAGGTATAACCATTAAGATTGTTCCAATTACTGCGATCAAAAGATTTAAAAACATCGGGTGGTGATCTGAAATTTTAAAACTTATTTTATTTTGCAGTGTTGGTTTTAAAATCTCTTGTAAATCTTTATAAAAATAAACAATCACAGCACCTGCTGTACCGATATGCATTGCCAAATCAAAATGAACTCCTGGATCAGTAAAATTAAAAAAACGAGGTAATAGCGCTAAATGAGCGCTACTGCTTACAGGTAAAAACTCTGTTAAACCCTGTAATAATCCATAAATTATGGCCCAAAACAGATCCATTTTTACTCTTCCTTTTGCAATAAATTATCAATTCTATTAATTGCCAATTTATCGCTCTGGGGATCAAGAAGTGATTTTACTTTTTCAAGATACAATTTCCACTCTCTTTTTAAAAAAATTCTTTGTCTTTCATTTTTTTGAACTAACGAATAAAAATCCATCACACTAAACACCGAAAACTCTTCTTTGTCTGGAAATGAAAAGTTCTCTTGAAGATGAAATCGCCATTCAGCTGCAGAAAAAAAACTCTCGATAAATGTTTTTGCCAAATCATCAACACCAACCGTTGAAACTGGAAAATTTAGAGAAAAGACAAAACCATTCATATTTTGCAAAGAAAAAAACAAATCTCGGGTATATTCTCTATTATCAATTTCGACCAATTGCCTAAGATATAAAAAATCGCTATTGCCAATTTCTAAAATTACTCCGTCTGGCAAAAAACGCGCAGATCTATTGGGAATAACACTTAAAACATTAGATCTAAAATCTAAAAAACTTTTATGAAAAGGACCCACTTTAAAAACAGATTGCATCAAATGAGATGGGCCATAACTAAATGAGTCCATTATTAAGGTCTTTAACTCTTTAAGATATTTTTGTTCTTTCCCAATCACAAAAAGATCAACAGGGGTATCCTTAAAGCTTACAAAAACTTTTGCCAAATCTGGATATGCAAAACTAAATAATGGATTTTCATTAAAAGCATTTCTTGCCAAACTCCACCAGTCCACCTCGTTTAAAAAAAACATCTCGCCAAACTCTTTGCTTTGCCGATCATAGATAATTATTTTTTTATCACCATCATTTTCCGTTAAATCATTTAATAAAATAAAACGATTATCAAGTAGCGAAGAAAAAGCATTCAAACCAAATTTATTACTATAGAAATTGCGCATATTGCTGCCATAAGAGACCATCATCTCTTTAGGCATTATGAGTCGAGCGTTATCAACTTTAAATTCAAGCGGATAATCAAGATGAAACAAAAATGGCAGGATTACAGAAATAATTAAAAGCAGTGGTGCAAAAAAAACTGCCCCAAGCAGAGTTCTAAATGGACCCTTTTTTTCTAATTTTGTAAACGAAATCACTTCGACAAAAGATCTTTTTGCAACAAGAATTGGAATATCAAAAAATAAAAATGGGGCCAAGAGCGCATGAAACACCACTCGAAACACTCCAAGGAATCGTGTAGAAAGAAAATGCCCTCTTACAAATATTCCCACAAGAAATTGTCCAATCGACACAGAAAATATTAAAGTTGATATAATTCTAAAAAAGACAAACGTTGCATAAAAAATTAAGACATCGGCATATGGATTGCTTAAATATTTATTGATAATACTACCAATTGGTAAAAATTTATCTGGAATAAAAATGTATAAGTTATAACTACAAATTAAATCGATGAGTAGTGCAATTACTCTTTCTAGTAATAAATAATTTCCCTTTTTCTTTGTCTTTTTCACAAAACATGCCCACTTTTATTGGCTTTTCACCGCGAGTGATAATTCTACTCAAGCAATAACTAAAAGTATTTGATTTTTATCATATTTTTTTAAAAAAATATGGATTTTTTATTCAAAAAACAGCAGCTAATTTCTTGAGCGCTTTAATCGGCCTTACACTGTTAATAACTAAATGTTTAATTTTTAAAAAAAACAACCGATAAACCAGTGCTTTAAAACGTTTTAGCACAAAAACAAAGGGCCAAAAAATGAAAGGCACAATAGTAATAAAAAAAATCTCAAGCGCGCTAACAAGGCTATTTAATGATGTCATGCTTGGAATTTTAATCACAGTTTTTATATTTTCACCTGTAAGTGTTATGGCGGCAGAAAAAGAGCGCGTTAAACCAGAAGCTGCAATGAAGGCCTTGCAAACAATTAGCTCACAAGTTATTGGTGCATATAGTGCCAACCAAATGGAAATGGCAAATATTGCCAGAGCAAATATGATGGCGCAAAAAGTACAAAGCTTAAGGCCTCAAGAGATTCAAGCTTTACCATACTTTCCACAATGTATCATGCCGAAAGCTCGTTCTAACTTTTCAGATGATCTATGTAAACAACCAATCACAAACCAATATGATCGCAGTGGTGTGCAAATGATTATTTCAACGGCAAAAGAGTATGAAGGGTTTTATACCAATCATCTCTCTGAAGCACAAACAACGCCTGTGCCAAAAGGATTGCAATGTTTAAAAGACAGTGCAAAAAAAGCACGCGATCAATTACAAGATAAATTAAATCATATTGAAAATCTTATTTCACAAATAAATAAAGAGGATCAACTTTATAAAGAAGAGTTAGATGCCATGAAAAAGAATATGGACTCTCTTTATGCAGAACTTAACGGTGGCGGAAAAACATTAAGCGATAAAACCAGAGACTTTGGTCAAATATTTAATGATGCTGCCTGTAAAGAGGTTTTAACGGCCCAAGTTACAGAGAGTGCAAATACTTCTGGACTTTTAGGAATTAGAAAGAGCATGACAACGGCAACAGGAGATAGTTCAAAAGGACTTATCGATCTGGCAAACAATATGAGTGCCAACGCAAATATTTATAAAAAAGAGCTAGATACGCAAATTAAAAAGATAACAGATAGAATAAATAAATACGGAGTTTCTACTCTTGATAGTAGTGCCGCAACATTTAGCTCTAAAAATCTTGCAAGTGGAGGAATGACTCAATTTAAAGCAATTGATAAGGCCCTCATAGAAAAATACACCGACTTTAGCCAGCGAAAAAAAGATATTACCACATATTTACAAGATAAAATGGGTTTTACTCTTCCAACTACAGATGGAAAATTCCAAGAAAATATTAAAAAATTTGCCACAGAGGGTGAACGTTTTTTTAGAAATAGGATAATTGCAGACTGTATAAACGGTGGAGTTAGTGGTGTTGCTCTTACAAAAAACGAAGTGCTTAAGCTTATAACTCAAAAATCATCAAATCAAAAACAATCGCAAACTGCCAAAAATTTTGCCAAAGAGATTGAAAGAATTTTAAATCTTGATGCAGACATATATTATAAAATGGATGAAATAAAAAAGGTACAAGATCGTTTTAAAGGCGATGGATTAACAATTAGCTATGATGCACGTGGCGGAAGGGTAACTCAAACCCCTTACGAATATTATAAAACAACGATGAGCCGCTGTGAAAAGGAGTTTGAATCAGATAAAACATTTTCTCAAAATAGTCCGAATGCTCAATCATACAAAGACATCGTTGCAACCGCCAAAAGTTATATCGATGAGATTGCATCCCTTGAGAAAAATTTTGCTGCGGATTTAAGAAATTCAATTATTGACGAAGCAATCAACTGTGGCCAAAGAGATGCTAATGCAAAGGGAAGCTGTAGTGAAAAATCGCTAAGTCCCGCAGCAGATGATTTTTGTTTAAAGACATCTCTAACTTGTGCGGCCAATGTGCAAAACTGTTATGCAAAAGTTGATAACTTTGTTAAAGACCGCGAAGCAAAAATTATTGCTCAAGCAAAAAACTATAATCAAAAAGTCTATGATCTTATCACAAAAAAACAACAATTCTTAAAATCAGAAGGCATGAAGGCGATTATGGACGTCTCACAATTTGGAGCATTCTTTAAACAGACAAAATTTGAAATGCCAAAAAATTTCTTTGTTTCAATGCCTGAATTGCAACTAAATAACGAACTTGGAATAAAACTTCGTGGAGGCGGAAATAATGGTGCCATTTTTGATAGTGAGGGCTCACTTATTGCGCAACTTGAAAAACTAAAAGAGATGTTTACTCTTCAAAGCGAGAAAATTTTTGGAACACTAGCTCAAGGCGAAGGAGATATTGATCAAAGAAGTGTTGTCGGAAGATATATTGCCGAAAGACAAAAAGCTTGGGAGATGGATAAAGCAAGATGGGAAAATGTGCAAGCTTTATGTCAAGAGAGAATAAATGAGTATCAACAAAATCTGCAAAGACAGCAGGCAGAACAGATGAAAGCGCAACAAGAGGGAATGAAAAAATATGCAGAAGATCAAAAAAAGGTTAAGGCGTTTTGTAAAAGGTTTGGCGCACTTGGAAGAGTAAATCCAATGGGTGGCTGTAAAGATGTTGAAACACTAACAACAACGGCCGGAGAAATTGCAGACTATTTAAATCCAGAAGTTTCATCAGCACTTGAGGATTACTCTCTAATGTGTGCAAACAATCAAATGGAGACTGATGCTTATAAAGACTCTGAGAAGGATTTTTTGATTCAGATTTGCCAAGAGCAAGGAAATAGCTCAGGAGTTATTTCTGTATTAAGAGAAAAAATTACTACTACTTTTTCTCTCGGGGATCAAAAATTAGCAGATAAAATAGAAAAATGTTTATCTAACCAAGATGATTTTAACGATTGCAAAGATAAAGATGTAAAAAAAGCTCTTGGTAAAATTACACCTAGTCTCAATGTTTATTTTAAATTAAAAAAAGATTCGAGGACGTTCAAAACTAGTTTCTGTGCTGATATTATCTTAAAACAAGCAACATGTATACAGCGCTACAAAGATAGTGATGAACCAAAAAACATGAAAGAGAATATAAATACATGCAGAAACTCTCTTGATGCACTAAGCGAGGCACAAGAACTTAAAAACCAAAGCAACACGTTACAAACTCTTTTTAAAAACATCGACAAACTCTCCTTCTCCCGCTTCGGCGAACAAACAGCGGCAATCGATTGTGAGAAAAGTTTTGACTCTGCAAACAGAGATAACATGGACCCAATACTAAGAGAGAGTATGCAGGCCGATGAAAAATTTTACAAGGTCCTAGGACAGTAGATATAAAATGAAAAACAGAGCAAAAATTACTATTTTTTTTCTTACCATAACACTGCTACCTGGCTGTTTGCTTGATGGTGGAAAGTTTAAAGCATCAAGCTCTAGAGTCGTTGATAATCAGGCAAGTACTCTTTCGCCAAATCACGGAAGAATATTAGAGGATAATCCAATTATTCTTTCTGGAAACTACAACTTAAATACAGGCGTTGATTTTAACTCTCTGCTAACCTTTGATTCTACATACATAACCAGCAATCAATTTTTAATTGGTGGCTGCTCCCCTACAACAGGCATCTCTCTTTCTAGCTGTTTTCAGGTGTATAAAGATCAAATCTCTATGCCGCTGACAAAAAATGAAGGGACCTGGGGATATGATGCAAACTCTGAAGAGTTTTTGCAGGTAAATACCTATGGACATATTGCAAGAATTATAGCCGAGTTTCAAAATGTAGTATCGCATAGCTACAGCACATCTAGAGGAGTTTTGGGTACATCTATTCCAAATGGATTAATTAGTAATTATGGATTTTGGTATGTTAATACTCCCGCAGGCTATAACGTAAATAATATTGGAAAAACTCTTCTTTCTTATTCAAACGGTGACGTTGAAGACAATGCCTACTTTAATCCTGCAAAATTTACTCTTACTTTTGGATCAAGTTCACAAATAAATGGATTAAAGTTTGCCCAAGATCCTACAGTTATCTATCACGAAGTTGGCCATGCTCTTCAAAAAATTATGATCAATGCTAGAAATATGACCAGTAATGCAACTGGTGGAACAACAACTAGATCTGATATTGGAACTTTAACTTATGACGAAGGAAATGCCGTCGCTGAAGGGATCTCTGACTATTTTAGCTTTATGATGAATAAAAGAACGCATATCGGAGAATGGGCCCTTGGTAGATTTTTTAATCTCTCAAGACCAATGACAGAAAGCGATCCTGCTCATGACATCGGTATCGATACAACTCCAGAGTCTCGTCTTTCATATCCAAGATATGTCCATTACGAAGTAAAAGATCCTCTTACGCCTTGCGAAGATGTTCACTGCGCAGGACAAATTATTTCACACTATTTGGTAGCACTTACAAGGGATTTGCAAGATAAATGTCTTATGAGTGAGACTTACGCCATAAGAAATGTTTTATATACTCTTTATGAAACTCTTGCTGAGTTAGGAGACCTTACAGCAAAAGGAGTTGATGGAGGAGTTGACCAAGTCAATTTAAATTCAACTCATAGTGGTGATTGGATAAAAAAAGTTAATCCAATAAATTTTAGACGTTTTTCTCAAGGCATGGCCCGACACCTATATCTTTCTTTTAATCAAACACTAAACTGTGCAGGAAGTAGTTATCACAAAGATTACATCGAAGATTTGCTAGATCAATATGGGCTTTTGCTTTTTAAGACTTACAACATAAATGGGAATCAAAATATTCCAGAGACAGTTGTTGTTGATGAAGCAAATAGAGTTCAAACTCAGTTTGCCCAAAAATCATCACTTACGATTAATCCCAACGCGCAAGCACCAAAGGCCTATGTCTTTGATGGACAAGCGGATATGGCCGACTACCTTGCAGATCTTTTGGCCTATGGCGTGGTAAATCCATCTGATCTAACATCAACTCTTTTAATCGACAGGCAACTTTCTTATAACAATGGCAACGGAAAAATCTCTCCTGGAGAAGTTGTTGGAATTGCCTTAAATCTTTACAACAACTCTGGTGTTGCTTTAGGTGGTGTACAAGTTTTAGCAAATGATTGGGATCATATCGACGATACAACTCTTAGTCCGTGCAAAGGATTTAGCGAAGAGCCAAGCTTTTTATCTGGGGCAGAAGGAACCACCGCGAACACCTGTGCAGCAACAACTCCAGACAATGGTACAACTGCAGGCGATATAATTTTTCCAACCTGCCTAGTTCAAATCAATGACACCAACTACTCTTATTGGGGCACTCAAGATAAGTTAAAAGCATCACAAGGGCTTCCTGATAATAAGTGTCTTGGAGGATCTGGGGCAAGTAAATATGACTGCTATATAAGGGCCATCAAGGGTGTGGATCACGCTTTTTTTGCCAAAATAGATCCACAAAAAACATGGTCACAAACTGTTAGTAAAAAAGATGGAACCTTCCCTGGCTTTGGAGTTTCTAATTTACTACTTTTTGAAATCAATCCGTGGACGCCTCCTGGAACAAATGTCACTTGTCGCTTTAGAACAAGATTTTCAAACTGCGAAGATTGCTTTCATGATGCAGCAAACGCAAACGATGACTATAAAGATTTTGAATATAGCGGCAATAAACCATTTAAGGTGATAACGCTTAATTTTAAAGTGATCGACTAGATTATACGAAAATGAAAAGCAAAAAAAAGATTCTTCTTATTTTTTTCATCATTACTCTTTTAGGAATAATGTTTTATCTATATTTTAATAAGCAAAAAATAGATGATAAAAAGATCTCTATTAAGCACGATACAATGCTAAAAGATAAGGTTGATGCGCCGACTGCATCAAAAGAAGATGAAATAATATTAAAATCAAAAAGCGATGAAATTCTTGATTTTAAAAACAGCGTAGATCAAGAGTTATTAGATGATTTATTAAGCTTTCAGCCAGAAAATACGACAGTCACTGTTACCAAGACAGGTTTTTTAAAAGATGAGCTAAGATATCTAGAAGAGGTTTTAGTTGAGTATAAAAGACCAGACAAAACAGAAAGCTCTTATAAAGCGTTATATGACCCTCAAACAAAAAAGATCACAACAATTTGGGATCAAAGCAAAAAAGATAGCTTTAACGTCAAAGAAAAAAAAATCCTCCCCTCAGGAGAAATTAAATGAAGGTACGAATGAAGGTACGTGATACTTTTTTGAGGGCAGGCGCGTTAAAATTTTTAACTCTCTTTTCTTGTCTGCTTTTTTTATCAGCATCATGGAACTTTGAAAATGATCAAGAAAAAGTTGAATTTTTACTGGCCATCGAAGATGAGTATCCCGATTTTTTCCTACAAAATATAAAAGAAAATTTTAAAAGAGACTATTTTGAAATTTTTGACAGAGTAAAAGAGGTTAAGAGTCAATTACAAAGTGATCCAGGCATCTCTACCCTTTTGGCAAATAAAAATCCTGATCTAATGATTATCAAACCCAAAGAAAACGAAGGTTCCATAGGCGGTCAACAAACAAAAGGGCCAGATCAACTTACCAAAGATCTGTTCCTTAAAATAGATGAAATCAGCAAAACCCCAAGTGCTCAAGACTTTATGACCGCTATGATTAAAACGATACCACAGGATTTAAAAGCTCAAGCATTCGTCCTAAAAGATGACCAGCAGTTAGAGTTTGTAAAAAAACACCTTCCCGATGATTTAATAAAAAATGGATTTAATCCTAGCGTTTTTAATTTTCACGCTCCAAATATTTCAAAAGAAGATATTTTAAAAGAGTTTAATAAAAGAGTAGAAATCGAAAAAGATATTGTAGCGAAGTTACAAGCAATACAAAAAACAAATGACCGCGACCTGCTTTTTTTATCTAAGCATAAAAATGCCAAGTACTTTTTAAAAAAAGCAGATATAAAACCTCCTACCACTCCCGCCTCTAAAGATTCTCAAAATAGCTCTTTGAAAATTATTTTAAAAGAAGTCTCTCCAGAAGTTGGAGTTTTAAGAGGATGTGCAGGCGGAGATTGTTCGACCAAAGAATCTTTTGCTTATGCCCTAAACCCTTATGATAAAATATTTTTTATCACAGATGGTGATAATAATTTAAAAGGCTATCTTGCTGTTACAAAAACTATTATAAATCAAAAACCAGCTCTTTATCTGCATACGATCACAGGCCCAAAACTTTCCGCTATAGATGTTAAAGAGGCAATCACTGCTCTCTACAGTATTAAAGATCAAATGCCTGCCGACTTTTCTTTTGAAAAAGTATATATTCCAAACAGTAATCAATTAAAAACAAATATTAATTTTGTACACATTAGAGATGCACTAGATGGCATGACAAATAAAAAACAAACGGCACCAAACAGTATTGTTTTTTTAGATGAAAACATTAGAAAAATTTTAAAAAATCAAACAAACAGCACTTACGACGACCCAAAAAACAATCAATTCCCCCAAGAAGTAGAAGAAGTAAACTCTGTAAAAACTTTTAATCTCTCTTTCACACAAAAAAAAATTCCCACACTTGATGAAAATAGCAAAAAACTAAAGGCCCTAAAGTTTGCTCTTAGACTTTATCAAAATAAAAAACAGGATTTGGCCTTAAAGTTTGGCGAGGTATTTTTTTCCAACAATTTTTTAAATAATCTATTTTTACTAACAAATAATGAATCTAGATTACCTGTTAAAACTTATTTAAAAGAGCTTAACGACTTACTTAAAAAAGAGAATATACTGCTTGATCTAAATAATTCACGCGACGATTCTTTGCCACTTAAAATGGGCCTAATTAATTCTAGCGATGCCTTTTTAAAAGAAAATCTTGAATCAACTCGTAAGCTTTTACTATCGACAAAAGATTGGACTCCATATTGGGAATCAATTACGCCTGTACTAAAAATAAATCAAGATGAAAAACTTCTTTTGCATGCTTTAAAACTTACAAGGACCAAAGATAAAGATCAGGCACTTTTGGCCTTTAAAAATGTTTTAGAGATTAGTCCAAATAATGACAAAATATTAGCACAAATAAAAGAGATGCTTACAAATAAAGATGTCGATCAGATGTTTTTGGTTCAAGCGCTAGACTCTCTTTCTTTAGATAATAAAGTATCTACATATAAAAAAGAAATTTTAATGCAAGCGCTTTCTTTAAAAAATAGAGACCTAAAACTGGCCGCACTTCGCTCATTACAAAAACAATCGCTAACGATTTCTGAAATTAAAAAAATTCTTGATCACCTTTATCACTCCGATCAAGATGTTAGACGACAAGCAGCAAGAACGATAGAAAGTCTTAAGGCTTTTCCCGATGAGTTAATCAGAGAGTTATTTGTGATTTCCAATAGTATAACAGATGACTATGTAAAAGGATTTATTAACAGAAAGTTACCAGCGCCATCTTCTGATTGTTTAACTCAGGTTTTACAAAGCTTAAGTCTAACAAAATAATCCAAAATATTGAAAAACAAATTAATTTTGCTATCATTTCTTATAACGTTCACTATTTGTAGGATGATTGTTTTGTTAAAATATTTTATTACTTTTGGCATTTTCCTTTTTGCTTTTTGTGTTTTAGAACACCAGATGTGTACTGACGCTAAAAGTATAAGTTGTCACGATGATTTTCACGAACAAAATAACTCTTCACTGCCTGTTCATGAATCTTCTCATGAAAATCATTGCCAAGATTTTTGTCCACATATTAAAACAACTTTTTATCAAAATTGGGCGATCTCGCTAAACACTCCTTTTGTTCTAACAAAACAAAAACTATACTCACAAAAAAATCTTACTGAAGAGATTTTTATTGCTTTCATTTTTCGTCCCCCTATTTTTGCATAATCCAAACAAGCAACTATTAAAGATTAGTCACGTACAAAGCAAACATAAAATATTATGAGGGATAATATGCAAAACACAAAACATGAAATTTTATTTTTAAGCATGGAAGATGTTTTAAACTTAGGTGGCGCAAAGATGGATTTGGCCATTAATGATCTACAAAAAGGATTTGAGTTATTAGAACAACAAAAAATACTACAACCTTTTAAAACCACTTTAAAACCACCAAATAAAGGACATGAACACAAGCAAGGTCTTGTTAATTTCTTGCCCGTATATATAGACGATGATGATTTGGAAATTTACGGTTGCAAAGCATTAGGAGCAATGCCTAAAAACGTTGAAAAAGGTATTCCAAGAGCGACAGGCGTTATTACCTTATTTGATCCTGTAGACAAATCTCCTATTTGTATTATGGATGCACAAGTCATAAGTGCAACAAGAACTGGTGCGGTATCCGCATTGGCCGCTAAAAAATTAATTCCGAGTACAAGTACAGAAATTGGTCTTGTTGGAGCTGGAGTTAATATGAGAACCCAGCTTCTAGGCATTAAAACAGCAATCCCTTCCATACAAAAGGCATATATATATGCCAGAGGCGAGTCAAAAAATATATTCGCCAAAGAGATGTCAAAAAGATTAGAGATGGAAATAATTCCCGTAAACAGCGCACAAGAGGCCGTAGAGAATCGATCAGTTGTTGTTACCTGTTTGCCTAATGTTGGCACTCCAGTTGTAAAAGATGAGTGGATTATAAAAAAAGGAATTACTCAGTTTAATATCGGCTGCTACGAGTCTGAAAGTATTTTGCTTAAAAGAATGGATAGAATAATTG
The DNA here is from genome assembly GCA_964497525.1 of uncultured Bacteriovoracaceae bacterium. Taxonomy (GTDB): domain Bacteria; phylum Bdellovibrionota; class Bacteriovoracia; order Bacteriovoracales; family Bacteriovoracaceae; genus CAZCDT01. The sequence continues at coordinate 50,115 of CAZCDT010000008.1, read as the reverse complement.
CAGACATGTGGGCGCAGGGAAAACATCGTGGTATTCAGACTCATGCTATCGCAGTACAAGAAGGCCACATTTTAGAAGATAAGATTGAAGATCTAACTCCAATTTTAATCGGTAAAAAACCTGGAAGAACAACGGCAGATGAAAATATCTTTTTCGCACCTACAGGAATGGGTTTTGAAGATATGATGGTTGCCCATCGCATTTACACTTCAGCAATAAAAAATGGTATCGGCCAAAAACTTCCTTTATGGAATTCCAGTAAGTGGATATAGGAGCATTGTATGAAAACTGTTTGCACTCATAATGAAGAACTTTTTACCATAGCAAAAGATGCCGACAAGAAGCTATTAAAAGAAATATATCAAGAGCAGCACCAGTATGCCTTAGAGCAGGGATTAGAAATTGATGGAAAGTTCTTACCATTTATTGCATTTCCCTTTTTTATGAATGATCAAACAGTTTCACGCTCGACCTTACAAATACAAATCTTAATTGACACTCTATGCAAAATGGAAGAGCTTGCTTTGTCTCAAAATGGGCAAGATGTTTTTTTACGTCTGACAAATTCTTTAAGTCGCGGAGGAAAACATCTTGTTAATATTTGCAACTATGAAAGTAAATTCTCTTTAGCTCGTAGACATCGCAGAGTTGATGCGTACTTGTTACCAAATGGTGAGACCAAGGTCATTGAGGTCAATCAAGCTGCTCCTCTTGCTCTTCATTTTTATGAAACAAGCCAAGAGCTTGCGCAGATAATGATGAAAAAACTTAATTTTCCATATCAGATTAGGCCAATTGCTCCGCGACTTCTTGACTGGTTGGTGGATGAGTATCAAGCTAGAAATCCAAATAAACTCCCACGTACAATTGCTCTCACAATAGAACATGGATATCCGCCAAAATTTTCGGATTTACCTAAGATGGCCAAACGAATCGAAAAATTGGCCCTCGAAAAATTTGGAGAAAGTATTTGTATCAAAATATGCTTCCCCTATGAAATAAAGTTAAAAAACAACAAAGCAATTTTAATTCAAGATTCAAAAGAGACTCAGGTTGATCTTTTTTGGCGTAATTCTGTATATATGCAAAAGTATATTGATGAAGGTAAGGATATCTCTGATTATGAAACAATTTTAAAAAATCCTGAAGATTTTCTAATAATCAACTCAACTCGATCTTGGTTAACCAGAAACAAAGAAACCTTTTCGCTACTTTGGGATAATGAGTTACTTAAAAATTTAGGCCTAAGCAAAAACGAAATTGAAGTTATAAAACAAATTGTTCCTGAGACTCATAATCTTTTTTATTCTAAAGAGAAAGAAGAAATGATTTTAAATGATAAATCTAACTGGATCAGCAAACCATCTGATGCAGGTTTTGGACAAGGTGTTGAATTTGGCAGCAACCACGATAACAAATCATGGCAAAACATTGTGAAAGAACGCCAATCAATTCCTGGTTTTGTTTTTCAAAGAAGAGTAAAATATCCCACTATCGAGGTAATGGATTTGAGTTCAGAAGGAGAAATTATTAAACACGTTGTAGAATATGATTTTTGTCCTCATCATATAAATGGTAAATTTTTCAACAGTGCACTGTCTCGTGCAAACATTAAGCACTCTTTCGATAATAATAAAGAGGTATTAAAAATGAATTTAGTTTCGGGAGGTCATTTGTTACCTCTTATTATGGTATAAATATGTTGCTTTACTTTATCGTTTCCATATCACTTCTAATGGGGGCCATCGAGCCAATCATTGTAAAAATTGCCTATCAAAACAATTTAGAAATGTTTGATCTTTTAGTTATTCGTTTTCTCACTTCTGCAATAATAATATTACCTTTTTTCACAAAATTTAAAAAACTAAGTTTAATAGAGTTAAAAAAACTTGCTCCAGTATGCCTTTTATTTTCGGGTATAAATATTTTATTATATATTTCTTTACAATATTTATCTGCAATAACGGTCATTACATTTGTCACAACAACTCCAGCATTCGTGGCATTGTTAAATCAAAGAAGAGGAAAAGATATATTAGGAAAATATTTTTGGCCTTCATTTGGTGCTATTTTAATCGGTGTTTTATTAACAATAAACATTCAAAATCAAGGACTAAAAATTGTATCTTCTTTAGGACTCGTAACAATCATTCTTGCCATTATCGGCTCTACAATGTATCGAACAAAAATGGATGAAATAACCAATCACTTCGGTGCGATGCAAACGTCCATGTATATTTTTTCTAGTAATGGAATACTAGCAATTTTCTTTTTACCGTTTGTTTCATTTAGCGATATTAAAACAACACTATTTTTTGGAGCATGGACAGGATTTGCCGCGGTTTTGGCAAATATTTCATTCTTATGGGCAATAAAAATATTAGGCTCAACAAAAATTTCAATTTTAGGAACACTACAAAGACCAATCGTCATTATTCTTTCGGCCATTATTTTAAAAGAGATGATCTTATCATCTCAAGTTGTCGGCATAATTTTAGTCTTAATAGGAATTCATTTCGCAAAAGTAGAAAAAAGAGTAAAAAATGCAGCAAGAAACTAAATCTTTTCCCTTAAATATGTCACCGCATCGCAGTGCCTAATTCCTATCTCGTTTGTTGTATCAGGTCTTGGTAAAAATGAAACCTGAGTTGCCGTAACTTGCGGATACTTATTTTTTAAATATCGCAATGCTGGATTAATTTCTCTATCTGAAAATTTACATTCGATAAACTCTATAGGACGGCGATCTTTTAAAATAACAAAATCGACCTCTCTTTTTTCTCGATCTCTAAAATATGTTAACTCCATATCAAATCCTTGCGTGTCTTCAATGAAATGACACCATTTCAGCAAGTGGCAGGCCATTAGATTTTCAAACCGAGGACCTGAATCAGCAATCATTGTCCAATCAAAATGATAATGCTTTGCCTCTTTTTTTAATGCCTGTATTTTGCTTCCAGACATTGGTCTAAGCAAAAACATTGCGTATACATTACTTAACATTTTTATCCAATTTGAAACTGTTTGATGCGCAACTTGCAAATCCTCTCTTAGTGAATTTATCGACAAAGGACTGCCTACGCATTCTGGAAGTCGTATTAAAAGCATTTCCAATAAAGATAAATCATTAACTTTTTCTAAAGATGATAATTCTTCTCGAACAAGTCTCGTGCGATATTCACGAGACCACCGTCTAGTTTCTGTTTCCGATTGTAAAAAAAATGGCTCAGGAAAACCTCCAAATTTTAATAAAACCTCTAGGGTATCTTGAGTAGGAGTTCCCAGCTCTTTTAATGTTAGAGGATGCATCCGTAGCAAATGATATCTTCCTTGAAGAGAATCACCGCCCTTGCGATAGTAATCCAGTTTGGCACTACCTGTTACTAAAATTTGTAATCGATCATTTTGTGTATCATACAAGCCTTTTAAATAGTTTCGCCATCTGTTAAATTTATGTATCTCATCAAAAACAACAATTCCCTTTTGAGTTGGAAACTCTTTTTTTAAAATGAAATCTCGTCCTTCATCGCTATCCCAGTTAAAATATCGATTAGGATTATTCTTAATGATTTCTTTTGCCAAAGTAGTTTTGCCACATTGCCTTGGGCCTGCGACAAAAACCATTTTCTTTTTTAGATCACTTTCAATAAATGATTTAAGTGTACGGATCATGGCCACCTCCTATACGAATCTGAAAATTTTAACCCAACTTAAAAAAACAATCAAGATATTTAAAGTGTATTTAAAAAAATCAGATTTTACCAAAATCGATTACAATCGAATGTTTTGTTTTTCATTTAATAATTATCGGTTATAACCGAATCGTTATCGGCCCCAAGAAACTACTTTTTTGGTTTAATCACAAACGCCTTGATTAAAATCCCATCTTTTAAAAAAATTTTTTCAAACTGAGTGGTAAAACTAGACAAAAAATGGTCTGGATGCTCTTTTTTTAAATCAAGTGTTGAAAGCGAGACAGAAAATAGATCACTTGCTTGATTCATCTCTTCGATCATCCACTGTGCGTAATCATCATGATCGGTTTTTATATAAAAAGTTCCTGTTGATTTTAAAACCTTAAAGACTGCCTCTAAAAATGGTCTTTGAAATAATCTCTTTTTATGGTGTCGTTTTTTTGGCCATGGATCAGGAAAAAAATAAAAAAGATTATCAATTTCATTTTCTGCAAACATAAATTCAAGTCTCTCTCCCTTCGCGCGCAAATAACGAAAATTTTTATGTGGAAGTTGACCTAATCTTTTTGCAAGAAAAAAACTTCTTTTAAATCTAAAATCAAGGCCTATAAAATTTTCATCGGGATGGGCCATGCAGTAATCAATCATAAAAGAGCCGTTGCCGCACCCTATTTCAACATTTAAGATTGCGGAATTATCAAACACTTCACTATTCCACTTTCCCTTATAAAGTTCTGTGTCATGATCACAAAGAACAAACTGATCAAACTCTCCTAGCTTTTCACTATATGGATTTTCACTTTGAGTATAGCGAAAATCTGCTTTATAAGAATGATCTACTCTTTTTTTTGTTTTAGGAGGATTTTCCATAGATTATTTTTTGTTAAGCATATCGCTAATTATAAGTGCGGCCTTCTGCGCAACTCTTGGATCGTTGTCGATTTTATTTTTTATCAATTCCAAATACCGTTTTATTTCTAATTTATCAAGATCTCGACTCTCTTTGGGCGCACTTTTTTTCTCGCCTTCAATAACTTTTAATTTACACTCTTTTAAAGAGTGATCCTCTTTATATTTTCTTGTACTCATAATTTTTCCAACGATCTGTTATGCGTTAGATTCAAAATTTTTGCGTTTATTATATCCTGCAACTTTTTTAACATGATCTTCCATCACTTCAAACAGTTCCAACTTTGTTGTTTTTGGATTAACACCATCTGGCAGTGCTGAATAAACCACATCTCCATCTACTTCAGAAAACACATACCAAGTATTTCCTAGCTTTTGAAACAAAACATCTACTTCTTTGCTTTTTTGTGATTCATTCATGGCTTCCTCCTTGAAGTGTTGTTAAAGACTTTGTGTCCTTAATGCTTACACTCCACTTATCGAGCAATAAAAAAAATACTTAATGCTTTCATAAAAGCTTTTGAGTAGTCGGCCTAAAGAAATGAGTACCCACGAATAAGTGCCCTATTTTACAGCATTAAAAAAAATGAAAAAAGGTTTAAAATTTAAAATTTGCCGACTTGACAAGAAAAAGGCGCTGAAACTTTAATTTTTTGACGTCGTAAATTCAGTAAGTAATTATTACACAAAAACTAAGTAATACTTTGTTGCGACAAGAAAATGAGTTATATGTGTCGCATAAAAAAATAATTGTTAACCTAAACCTTAAAAGGATATTTATCATGAAATTTGCTACCATTATTGCTTTTGCCATTGCTTTAACCTCAAGTATCAGTGCTTATGCGATTCCTCTTAAGCAATGTGTTGGTAAGACAGCAGAGGTAACTTCGGCCTATCAAAACTGCATTAATTCTAATCTAGAAATGATCAAGGCCTATTATGCGTACCCTGTATTTGCATGTGAAGTTATGGATAACTCAACACTAGATTCGAGCTATCAAGAATGTATCAATATTAATTTTTCAATTATTAAGTTGTTTTTAAATTTAAAAGATTTTCACTTAAAGTCCTGTGCTCACAACAATCAAGAGGATTCATTTTATCCATACTATGAATGCGTAAATATAAATTTTGAAAAAGTACTAGAAGAATTAAGTATGATTAGACCAAATCTCTAAAGAAGCTTTGGCGAATTTATAATAAATCAGGAGGTCTTCATGAAATGTTTACTAGGTATTGCTTTGGCCGTTTTAACAGCAGGGGCCGTTTTTGCTAATGACGGCGGAGTTGCCGTTGTAGAAGTAAAATCTTTAAAAATTATAAAACAAGAAACTGCAACTATTGCAGAGTTTAGGGGTGCAGATGCAAAGGAATTTATGAAAATTCTTCCAGCTCAATTCTCTGCGATAAGTCCTTTAGTTCCAAACTTTGATGATAATTTTAAGGCCCTTGTTATTGGGACAAAAGATAGAAAAGGTTCTATTAGTATTGTATGTGCCAACGGTGAAATAGATTTTAGCTTAGGCGAAGTAGAGTCATACCGGCCATATAAGTCAGGAACAAGATGTACTATCGCAATTGATAAAGGTTATCGCTATGGAGAAGGTGATGAAGAAAGATTTAATGCTGATGAAATGGTTTTAAAAAAATAGGAAAATTAAGTAAAGAAAAGAATTAAAGAAGCCGAGGAGTATACGATCTATTTCTTCGGCTTTTTTTATTGGTGCGACATGAAGATGTTTGTTAGGAAAAATATTATAAAAATTATGCTAGCGGCGTACCTGCTCTCTTTCATAGCATTATCAATTACCAGTGAATATAAAATAAAAAATGTTAAGACAATAAATAGTGATATTGCCTTAATGCTTACCCCGTATGGAATTACAAATAATCTTGTTTTAACGCCAGATCACTATTTACGGCCATACTATTATTCAAAGGCCCAAAAGAGACTTGATCTTTCATCATCAACACTTGTGCCATTTTTATTAGTAGTTGTTACGAACATAACACTACTTGGACTACTCTTTGGAAGAAAAAAATATGATATTTGATTATCTTTACATTTTCTTACAGTCAAATCTCTTAGAGTGTCCATTTTATTATGGTTTTCACCGTCGACACGTTTCTTTAAAAAAATCTCTAGCATTAACAACACTTATAAATGGTCTAACTCATCCAATAATTTTTTTCCTTATAATGTCACTAGATCGCAACTACATTGAAAATATTTTGATAGCTGAGGCCTTCGCAATTATTGCAGAAACTTTTATTCATTCATGGGCAACAAAGATGCCAATTAGGCAAGCTTTTGCGGCCTCACTTGTCGCAAATATTGTCTCTTGGCAGGTAGCACCACTTTTAACATACTTATTATTTTTCTAAGCTTTTTCTTGCAATTTCCGACAAGATCTTTATGAATAAATTATTATATTTTATTTGCTCAATTTTATTTTTATTTTCTTTTTCTACACTCTCAGTACATGCAACCAGCAAGACATGTCTAGAGATACTATTATCATTTACACAAGCCAACAAAGCCCCTGCAAATATCTTATTATTCTCTCAGAAGAAATCCTTATATTTAGAAATGATTGAAAAAGGAGAGAAAATATCGTTTCCAAATACCATAGAAGAACAAATGGCCCTAATGGAATCAGTTTGGATAAAAAGTGCGCAAGCTGGCAATAGTCACTATAATATAGACATCACCTCATTTGATTTTCAAAAGTTTCTTATCGAAAAAAATAAACAGACCGTTCAATTAGAAAAATATTTTCAAAAAATAAAAGCTGGTAAAAAAGATATATCTACACTTGTTACAGATATCTATACACTCATGCTTGGAGACCCGTTTAAATTAAAAACAATTATAACAAGTGATGGAAAAATTCGCGATTACATGACAAGAATTATATCCGAGCAAATAGTAAAAGATGGAATTAGTAATTATGTTACGCAGACAACTCCAAGTGCAGGTATTGGCATCTGGAAAAAAATTATTGCTTTTTCTGAGCACTCTATTGGGAAAAGTGGAATAACTATTTTACTAAACTTGCCTGCACTAAATTTTAAGATACCCGTATATCTTCCAGAAATAAAAGATGCCAATTTAGCAAAAGAGTTTCTCGAAAATCTTTTACTAAAAGGGCTTGATGAAAGCTATAAGATGTTTAAAGATCGAGCAGGATTTGAGCTTCGATATAATAGCTTTAAAAAATACTATATGCGGCTTGTTCCACTTATTTTCTTAACTACTGCGGCCTATCAAATACAAGAGGAGCTAGAAAAAAAATCAAGCAAGGCCAAAAATGAAATCACCCAAGTTCTTGATAGCATTAAAGACGAGATTAATAACACTCCAGTCATTCCACTTCGGGAACGAATTTTACAGGAAATGATAAAACAATTTGAAAAAGAAAATGGCCGCTTACCGACCGATGAAGAATTAAATGAATTAAAAAAAGCGATAAAAATTTAGGTCTCCAGCATTATCTACCGCCGCCTCTCGCACATCACGTGCTTCGGCGGCATACAAAACATCCTGTTTATAAAAACTACAAACAATACATACACTGTTTGGAGTTTATACTTTCTATATATCAATTCAAATTTTCGCTCTATAAACTTGCTAACGCTTCTAATTGATTAGCTATTAGCTCTTGCTTGATTTCAATTTGCTTTTTCACAAGATCGATAGACTCTTGAATTTCTGACACTTGACTATGTGTTAAATAAATAATTGTACCAGATAATACTGTAGTACTTGCAGAGCCAGCAAAAATGATTGTTGTGATCGCACCACCAATTCCATATATATCACTAGACTTTGCTAGATTTGGCAAAGCCTGTAAGGCAATATATCCAGACAAAAGACCAACAGGAAATCCAACGCCATAAGCAACATACTTTTTAATTTTTGCAGAACCTAAATCTACCTCTAGCTTGGTTAGCACTTCGTTAAGAGATTGCAATTCCTGTTGTTCATTTGCAAGACTTGCTTTTACAGCACTGATTGCCGCAGAATAATTTGCATCTGTTGTCGCCGATGCAACACCGATAGAAAGAGCAATCATTAATAATATTGCAGATACTGTTTTTTTCATAAATTTCTCCAATTAAGTTTTAAATTAATAATCATTTTTTTGGTGCAACACATATAACCCATTTTTGCATCACAACAAAGTATTACTTAGTTAATGTGTAATTATTACCCTCTCCATATGCTTGACAGCACTCCAAATATGGCGTACATTTATGGATATGTATCCACGAATCTGTAACACGCCAAAATCAAACAGTTTTTTCCTCTTCGGAGCAAGAGGAACAGGAAAAAGTACCCACTTAAAAGCACTGTTTGCAAGCAATCAAACTCTTTGGATTGATTTTTTAAAATCAGAGGACGAAGAGCGTTTTGCGGCAGATCCTGACATTCTCTACTCAATTGTGACTTCAGCAGTTCCATCATATGAGTGGGTCGTAATAGATGAAGTTCAAAAAATCCCAAAAATTCTTGATACCATACATCGAATAATTGAGTCGAAAACCGTAACAACAAAGTTTGCACTAACTGGCTCTAGTGCTCGCAAGTTAAAGCGCGGTAGTGCAAATATGCTTGCCGGACGTGCCTACGCTTATCATCTCTTTCCATTTTCCTTTAAAGAGTTAGGCACCTCCTTTGATTTAGAAAAAACAATCAATTTTGGAATGCTTCCAACAGTATATAATCTTAAAAATGATGAAGATATAAAAGACTATTTACGAAGCTATACGGAGCTTTATGTAAAAGAAGAGGTTTGGTTAGAGCAATTAATAAAAAATTTAACACCATTTAGAAAATTTTTAGAGGTGGCAGCACAGATGAGTGGTGAGATTGTTAACTATTCAAAGATTGCCAAACAGATTGGATGTGACACAAAAACAGTGCAAAATTATTTTTTAATTCTTGAAGACACTCTACTTTCATTTACTCTAGAGGCCTACCACTCTTCTATCAGGAAACGATTGATTTCAGCACCTAAGTTTTATTTTTTTGATAATGGAGTTAAGCGCTCATTAGAAAGAACGCTTAATATGAAAATTACACCCAGTAATTTTGCATTCGGAAAGGCGTTTGAACATTTTATTATCACTCAAGCATTTTTTTTAAATCAATATAAAAAACTCGATTATCGTTTTTTCTATCTTAAAACAAAAGATGGTGCCGAAATAGATTTGATAATTGATCGGCCGGGACGGCCACTTGCATTAGTCGAAATTAAGTCTGCAACAAAAGTTGATGATAGCGATGCTTCAACATTAATTGAATTTAAAAAGTCTCTTCCAGATGCAGACTGCTATCTTCTCTCTCTTGATAAACTCGACAGAGTCAGTCGTGATATTCATTTTTGTTACTGGCAAACATTCTTTGATGATTTTTAGATGATGTTTTTAAAAACTACTTTCAAGCCCTAAAAGCAAAGCACTATACCCATCCACCTTATTAAGATATAAAACATAACTACTTTGCAATAAAATATTAAGATCATCTTTTATTGGATATTTTAAAAGCGCGTGAAGCCCCGGAGAAAAAAGCCATTTTTCAGTAGAAGTTTCTAGCGAATTAAAATCTCTTCCCTGCAAAAAATGTTTTACGAGCAAACAAGAGGCAACCATCGCAAGAGTTGGTCTTTCGCTTTTATAAATATCATAGGAAAAGTAAGGCCCTGCTCCAACTTCTGTTTGAGTATAACTGGCCTTTTTATTGGTATTAGAAATATAAACTAATTTATGAGTAAAAAATGAAAAGGCTCCGCCCAGATTAACTCTATTACTCTTATTTTTTTTATAATCTTGACCTAAAAAAACATTTAGTCCAAGCCTCATGCTTAGATCTTCCGAGATAACATTTTCACTTAGTGGTGGTCTTTCTTTTTGGGCCGTGCCAACTCCAAAATTAAAAGCTGCTTTTTTTAAAACTCGATCATCCTTTAAAGGATAGTTTTTAGGCAAAGGGCCTGCTGGTCGATAATCGGTTTCATCACTATCCCCAAGTGAGACCACTTGCTCATTTTCTCTTTGATCTTTAAAAATTACTTTTAAATGCTTTTGTAAAACATAGGCACTGTTTCCAGTTCTATCTGTTGTTAAAAAAAACTCCTCATCTTTAAATTTATCTGCATGAGTCTCAAAATCTCTTGCAACGGGATCGTGTGGGTCTAGCTTCAAATCCGTTCTCGATATATATATTTTATCTCCCCTACTTAATCTTGTAATAATTTTTGAAGAGGTGCTCTTATCCTCAAACAATGGTGTTTCAAAGGCAATAACTACAGCTTCCATTCTTTGATAAAAAAATGTTTCATCTTTTGCGTATAAGTTGATCGCATTTAAAAAAAATAGCAGATAAATAAACTGTTTTTTATAAGCTCCAATCAAATTGATATCCTATGTTAACGCCAATGGCACTTATACTTTGGTCATGGGTAGAATTAATTTTTAAAGTAGGCGCATCTTTTAAAGACATACCAACATAGCGATACCCTAAACCAAGTAAAATCCTATCTTTTTTAAATTTAATGCCACAATTTAGCGCAAGATCAAAACTTGAAGCATCAAAGACGTAAGTATCCGACATGTAAGAAGCATTATAGCGATAACTTTTTGAAAAACTACTGATCAAACTAAGCGTCATTATCTCTGAGAGCGTATGAGATATCTCAATCGCTGGCCCAAAAAATAGCGCATCCCACATCAAAGAGTTTGCACCAGAAACCGCAGAGCTTTGCCAATCACCTTTTTCATAAGCACCGTAAAATCCCAAGTCAATAAAAAAGCGCGAATCAAAAAACATCGCACTCTCTAAACGATGAAGTCGAACACTCTCTTGCCCATCTTTTACAAACAAGCGATTGTAATAATCTGTTGTCATAGTATCTCGCTTATACCACAACATATTTTTAAAATTTAGCGAAGTATCAAAAGACTCCTCTTTGCTTTTTTTTAAGTAAGTGACATATTGATCTGGTTTTGATTTTAAATCTAAATCTTGTCCTAAAAAAACAATTTTAGAGTAATGAATATAGTAGAGATGTTTCTTTTTTGTTTTATCAAAAACGGTATATATCGATGAGTCTTTAAAACTTGGGGCAACATAGGCGTAAATATCGGCACTCAACCGATACTCTTTTTCATTTAAATCAAAAAGAGTTCCGCCTTTTTTTAGTAAAACAATTTCGCCACGACTCTCATCGAACTTTAAATCAAAAAAGTTTTTTACATCTGCTTGCTCTTTGTTTGCAGGCGAAAAGATTTCAATAATCCCAGATTCTTTTAACGAGTCAAAATCAGCAAGAATTTCGGCCTCTAATTCTTTAGTCGTTTTTTCTTTGGCAAATCCATTCAAAGAAATCAAAAATAAAAAAGATAAAAGAAATCTGCTAACTTTCATCCAAGCTCTCTTTGACAAATATGCTCTAGAGTTTTTATAAAACCATCATAGTTTGATGGATGCAAATAATCTGTTTGCTCTACCGCTTTTACATTTTTCCACAAATAAGCTTGATGCTCTGCTGATAATTCCACTTCTTGACACTCACCTAAAACTACAGCAAATGTTTTTTCTAGAACCTTTTTAGAATTTCGATCTATAAAAGTTTGCTCAAAATCTACTTCGAATAGATAATCAGGCCTTAAATTTTTACACTCTTCAGACAACTCTCTTAAGGCAGCATCAAAAAAAGACTCTCCCTCTTCAACAGAGCCTGTGACATTTTGCCAAAAGCCACCTCTTTTTAGATTGGTTTGTAGTTGCAATAAAAACAAAGACTCATTGGGCCCTTTTGCCAAAACAACAACCATCACCTTTTTTTTCTCATAATTTTGCATTTTCAATCCTTCATTGACCCTATTACCATTCTATAATAAATAAATATTATGTGTCGTAAAAAATCTTACATTTTAACATAAAACACCCCAGTAAAAAGGTTTGGAATTGCCACCCGCATCACAATTTGATATGACAATAAAATGCAATCATTTGAAGATATTATTCTTAGGTTAACAATCCAAGTTCCCGGCTTTTTGCTGGCCCTAGTAGTCCATGAAGCGGCGCATGCTTATACTGCCGATAAATTTGGCGATCCAACGGCAAAACTTGCCGGCAGACTCACTTTAAACCCAATTCCCCACATAGATCCTATTGGAACCATCTTATTTCCCCTTTTAGGAGCAATGTTTGGTGGTCTAATGTTTGGTTGGGCCCGCCCAGTTCCTATTTTAACTCGTTATTTAAAACAAGCAAGAAAGGCCATCTTTTGGATTAGTTTTTCTGGTCCTCTTTCAAATATCATTTTGGCCGTTATCTGTGCTTTTTTAACCGCTATAATGGCAACCAAAGTTTCTACTGACTTTGTTTTTTATAATCATTTTTTTAATGTTTTGCGTAGCGCTGTTGATATAAATCTAATACTCGCTGCATTCAATCTCATACCATTCCCACCTCTTGACGGCTCAAAAATGGTCTCAACATTTTTAAGTTATAATGCTCTTGTTGCCTATGAGAATTTAGCGCGATACAGTCTTGTGTTCTTTTTAATTTTAATATTTACCAATGTCTTGCACTACATACTTATGCCAGCGATCATTTTTGGTCGAACTTTAACCGCACTATTTGCAAGCATGTTGATGTAGAAATTTTGAGGATAAATGGAAAAACAAAAAGTTATTTTAAGCGGAATGCGACCAACTGGTGACCTTCATATTGGACACTATGTCGGGGTATTAAAAAACTGGAAAGAGCTTCAAGATCAAAATTTTGATTGCTACTTTTTTGTTGCAGACTGGCATGCTCTAACAAGTAACTATGACTCTATTGATGTGATTGCCAAATCACGAATTGAATATGTTAAGGCGTGGCTAGCGTGTGGAATTGATCCTCAGAAAGTTCATATTTATAATCAATCAGATATTCCTGCGATTTTAAATCTTTCTCAAGTCTTTTTAAATCTCACACAACTTGGATGGGCCGATCGAAGTCCTAGTTGGAAAGAGGCAAAGCAAAATAATATTTCAAAACTTGATCATGTTGGTTTCTTCACTTATCCAATTTTGCAAACAGCAGACATTGCTATTGTAAATGCTGATTTTGTGCCAGTTGGCGAAGATCAAGTAACACACCTTGAAATTGCAAGAGAGATTATCAGAAAATTTAATCGAACATATAATGCGACAATAAAAGAGCCTGCACCAAAACTTACTAAAACGCCACGTTTAATGGGTCTTGATGGGCATAAGAAAATGAGTAGTTCTCTAGGAAATACGATCTCTTTAAAAGAGAGCGAAAAGAGTTTGCAAAAGAAAATTAATAAAATAAGAACCGATGATACAAGACCAAATATTGAGTCACCAGGAAATCCAGATAACTGCACCGTTTATGACTATCATAAAACTTTTTCTTCTTCTGAGCTTGTGTGTAACATTGCAGCTGCTTGTAGAAATGCAAAGCTTGGTTGTGGAGAATGTAAACAGCTTTTAGGCAACTCAATGAAAGAAGAGTTAATTCCTATTGCAGAAAAATTTGAAAAAATAAGCGATCAACATTGTCTTGAGGTTTTAAATCAAGGAACTAAAAAAGTGCAACCGATTATTGAAAATAACTGGCAAGAAATTCGCCAAAAGATGAGGTTTTAAAATGCTAAACACCAGCATTGTTGTAAAAACCGATAACTTTGATGGGCCACTCGCTCTTCTTCTACATTTGATTCAAGAAGAGCAAATGGATATTAGAGAGCTTGATTTGATGAAAATCACCAAGCAATATTTGCAATATCTTGCCCAAATGAAAGAGCTTAACTTTGATATTGCTGGAGATTACCTTTATCTTGCAGCAACATTAATTCTTCTTAAATCAAAAAGCTGCATCACCGAGGAAGAGCAAAAAGAGCTAGCAGAAAGTGGGGATTCTTTAGGCATTACCTCTTCAGCTGAACTGATTCGTCGTTTAGAAGAGTTACAACACTACCAAGAGATGGGCAAAAAATTATGGGCACTGCCAAAACAAGGTCACGAAATTTTTGTCAAACCTAAGGTAGATAAAAAATCAATCATCAATTCAATTCTAACACCAATAGAACTTGATAAATTAACAGAATCGATGATCTCTTTAATTCAAAAAAATAAAAAGAAATTTACGGTAATGCATAGAGATCGTATTTCGATTAAAGAAAAGTTGGTCTTTTTAAAAGATTTCTTAAAACCAGGACCGCAAATAACGTTTGAAGAGATTATTAATGCTCATGGAGAAAAAGATATCACAAATATTGTTATATCCTTCATCTCTGTTTTAGAACTTGCACGTTTAAAAAAATTAGAGCTTTTTCAAACAGATATTTATGGCCAGATTTATTTGAATGTTATCGAGTCTCTTGAGAATTTTGACGTCGATCAGGCAACTGGTTTTGAAGAAGAAAATGCTCAAAAAGAGAGTAATAATTTTGATCTTGAAAATATTGTGCCACAAGCTGAAGAGATAAATCCTCTATTAACAAAAAGTGTAGAAGATGGTGCGACCTTAAATAATGTTGAGGGATAAAAAATGGAATTTGAAAATTTAGAAAATGAAGAGATACACGTAGAAGATATACAAAATGAAGAAGCAACTATTGGAGTAGAATCTGAGAGTAGTAGTTCTAGTGTTGATGAATGGGAAGCTGTTGAAAGCGAATATGCGCCAACAGCAGACGTTGTAATCGAAGAGGTCTCATCTATTGAGATGCTGCAAGATTCAACAATAGAGATGGAACAAACCCAGTTTAATTTTGTAGAAGAAGATGAGTCTGTTATTCTTGAAAAATTAAATCTTGATTATGAAAAACTAAGCGGTGCTATTGAGACAATTATTTTTATGAGTGATCGCCCGATCAGCATTACAAAGATAAGAGATGTTATTTCTTTAACTCTTCCTTTAAGAACAATTCATAATGCCATAATAAAACTTCAAGAAGAGTATGAGGCGAAACATCATGGGATAAGACTTTTAGAAATTGCTGATGGTTATCAGTTTAGAACAAAAGCAATTTTTTCTAAATATGTTCAAGACCTATTTAAAGTAACATCGCTTGTATTAAGTCCTTCTGCGATCGAAGTCTTGGCAATTATTGCATACAAGCAACCTGTTTCAAGACCTGATATCGATAAAATCAGAGGTGTTGATAGTTCGCATTTAATTAGACTTCTAATGGACAAGCGATTGATAAAGTTTGTTGGTAAATCTGATGACTTAGGAAAACCTGCATTATATGGCACTACTCAAGAATTTCTAGAAGTATTTAACCTTGCAGATCTTTCAGAGTTGCCACCTGAAACAGAGTTAGAAACTATGGCCCAAACAACTGTTTCAAAAATTTCCGACATCAGGGACATTTGCGCAAATGATGACAAAAAGAAATTCTTTTTTGATGAGATCGATGAACTTGATGCTTTAAGTGAAAATATTAAATCAATCAATGCCGATACTATTTTTACAAAATCTTTAAAAATTGAGGAAAAAGAGCGCTTAACAACGGAAGGCCATGTTGCAAAATCTGCTTTTGATATTTTAGAAGAGTGCTTAATTAAAACAGATATAACAGAGCAAAACAAAGATTCAATAAGATCTGAGTTATTAAATCCTCAAGAAGTCTGTCCGTCAATTGTATCTAATATAGAAGAGCGATCTACAGAAAGCGTTATAAATAGTATTTCATCTTCCGGTGATGCTTTATTAAATGTCGATGAAGCACAACTTGAAGCCGCTATTGATTTAGCATTTAATAATCTCACACAGGATCAAACAATCGATTCTATCTGGAAAGAGCCAGTCTCTTTACTCCAAGATAACGAAGAATTAAATGATGATTTAGTTACTCATAATGAGGATAAACTAAATCATGTAACAGATGACTTGATTGCGAGTGCTTCAGAGTTTGACCTTGATTTAAGTTTTATGCAGTGTAAAAAAGATCAATTCGATGACCTTTTTGATGACAAGTAAATGGGTGCGTGATACTTTTCTAGGGCGGCCGCGTTAATGCTTGGTATTGTTGACGCGCCGGCCCTAGAAAAGTATCACGCACCTATTAACTGCCGGGAGGCCAGTATGCCAAAAGCAAAACAGGATCTATCTATTCGTTTACAAAAATTTATTGCAGATTGCGGATTTACCTCTAGAAGGAAGGCCGAGGATTTAATAACTCAAGGCAAAGTCAAGGTTAATGGAGAAACTGTAACCATACTTGGAACCAAGGTTACTCCAGGAACTGATTTGGTTGAAATCGATGGTACCCCTCTTGACCCCCAAACAGTACAAAAAGTATATATCGTTTTAAATAAGCCTAGAGGCTGTGTTACGACTCTTAGCGATCCAGAAGGAAGGCCAACTGTAATGGAGTATTGCCATGAAATTACAGAACGAATTTATCCTGTTGGACGCCTCGACTATCTTTCTGAAGGACTTTTAATACTAACAAATGATGGTGAGTTGGCCAATCTTGTGATGCACCCAAGATACTCTATTATCAAAACATATGAAGTAAAAATTTTTGGCTCAGTAACTATGAATATTTTAGAAAAATTACGTGCAGGGGTAAAATTAGAAGATGGTTTTGTAAAACCAAAAAGTGTAAGAGTAATAGAGCAACTTCCTGGAAAAACTTGGGTGGAATTTAGAATTGGAGAAGGTAAAAATAGAGAAATTAGAAGAATGTGTGAAGCCTTAGGATTAACTATCGATAAACTGCGCCGAGTAGCAATTGAAGGATTATCTATTGATGACATACGGCCAGGACAATATAAAATTCTTACAAAAAGAGAACTCCTTAATGCCTTAGGGATTGATAAAAACGGTGTAAAAAAAGATAGTACAAAAACTTATGTATCTACAAGAAAAAGTGTTGATTTAAAGAAAAAGAAATTTCAACAATTAACAGCAACTCCTGCGGATGATGAAAGATTTCATAAATTTAGAAAAGAAACTTATTTTAGCACGGCCAAAACAATTCAAGAAAAAAAGAAACTCTTAGATGGTGTTGATAAAAAAATTCCAAAAAAAAGAACGACTAAAAAATTCTAATTTTTTTAAGATTAGAAACAAACTAATTATCGTATTTGATAACTTTAGAACCTTCTAAATGCTCATTCAAAAGTTCGAGTGCATACTCTATTGCTTGCTCAGAGTACTGAATTTTGCTACTTTTTTTAGCACCTTCGATAAATTTGGCCTGCTTAATTAGTGCGGCACAAATTCTCATCATCTCTGCACTACCGTTAAATAACTCCGATTCATCACTTGTTGTTAAAACATTGTGAATCATAATGTTTAAAGAGCGAACAAGGCGAAGTTGTGACTGTGTTAACTCTTCTTCGTCAAACATACCTTTTTGCAATTCTCGTCCAAATAATCGTGTCATACAATAAACTCCCATTTAAGTAACGATCACAAGTACAAACCTTCTCGCCACTTTTAAAAATAATTTTAGAACTTTATGTTTGAGCAAAGTGTTTTCGTCGGAAAATTGCAGGAATAATAACTAGACAAGCATGCTTTATTGGACTATATTTCAAAATAGATCGATAAATATTTATTTTATCGCGGGATGGAGCAGCCTGGTAGCTCGTCGGGCTCATAACCCGAAGGTCGTTGGTTCAAATCCAGCTCCCGCAACCAAATACAAACCCCTTCTTTTGAAGGGGTTTTCTTTTTTACGCCTTCAATAAAAATAAAAGTAATTTGCTTGAGTTTTATTTTTTTTACATTTCGTTTTTTATTAGTAACAATTTATATAGCAATCAGCTTTAAATTTGCCCATTTGCAATTCCAAGGAGGGAATAATGGCGCACTCAGTAAGCCCCTTGACCGGTATTTTGGAAGAGGATCTTGTTTTCGTTGACTTTGGAGAGCACGAAGGAAAATCCATTTTAGAAATTGCAGACACCACCCCTGATTTTTACAGTTTTCTTCTTGAGCAAAAAGAAGAGGGTAAATGTACAATCAGAAGATCAAAAGACAAAAGTTTTAGACTTTATGTCAGCCAGACTGTGATGTAAAAAAAAAAGACAACCGTCTTTAAAGTTGTCGTTTTTACATGCCAAATAACTTTATAACCACCTAATTTATTGGTTGTTTAAAGTGGCATTGCTCTTGCTTTGTTATTTAGATATTTAACAAAGGAAGGTATATGAAAAAAACACTATTTGCTAGTTTACTTCTTATATTAGCACTAAATAACTCTTTTGCAGGATATTACGAAGACAATTTTTTCAAATATCAAGGTATTGAAGATTCAAGTCAAAATCAGACAACAAATGAACAAGAAAATCAACAAGAAGCACAACCTATTATCATCGACGGTTGCACGCATCAATACAATATTGCAAAAGCTCAATATTTAGCGAGAAAAGAGCAACTTGATATTGAAAAAAGAAAAGCAAGTAGAAGTGTTGGAAACGGTCTTTTAACTGCGGCAACAGCTCTCATTGTAAGAAATAACAATAGCGATCAGTTCACAAGAGATGTTCTGTCTGGTGTTGCAATCGCTGGCGGGATTGTCTCCATCGCAGGCGAAGCAAAAAGACAAAACTTTCGCCATAAAGGAAATAATTTAGAACTTCCAGAGGTAATGTATGGCTGTGAAGGGAAATGGGATATGAGTACCTTTAAGCAAGCAAATAAAGGAACTCCATGCAGTATCGAGGATTTTGTTACATATGGACCTCGTGGGAATTATGAAAATGTTAGAACTTTTGTTTGCGGGAAAAATCGCTATGAAAGAATCGCCATGCTTGAATTCTTAAAGACACATAATATTTTTAAAAACAAAAGAGAATTTAGAAACTATAGTGGAGACTGTCAATCAAGATGTGATTAATTTTTTAAATAGACATCCATAACCTGCTTTGCAAATTCATAATCCGAAAATAAAGGGGCCCTATTTTTAAGGGCCTTCTTTTTTTCTGCATATAGGTCTTGATCTGTAATAATCTTTTCAATTTGTAGTGCCATATCTTCAACACTTGCTGGATTAAAATAAATTCCTGCATCTTGCGCAATTTCTACCAGAGATGGGATATTTGATAACAAAACAGGAGTTGATGAAACTATTGCTTCTAGCGCAGGTATTCCAAATCCTTCATAAAATGATGGTAAAATAAGAGCGTGGGCATTTTTATATATTACTGGTAACTCTAAATCATTAACACCTTCTAAAAAAATAACTTCTTTAATCACATTATTTTTTATGGCCGCCTCTTTTATTTTTTTTACATACTCTGTTTTACCTTTACCAACAAGTACTAGAGGTATTCTTAAATCTTTTTTTAAACGTCCAAATGCTTCTATTAAATTTAAAATATTCTTATTTTCTTCTAAGGCACCTACATATAAAAAATAACTTTCTCTTAAATTAAATTTTTGCTTAATGGCCAAGACTTCATCATCTGTAAAAGACTTTTTAAATTTTTGAGAAATAGATTGATAGATAACTGAAATTTTTTTCTCATCAACATGTAGATAATTGATTATATCGTTCTTTGTTTGCTGACTAATTGCAATAATATGTTGTGCGCCCTTTAATGCCATCTGCGTCTTTATTGCATATGCCTTTCGATCAACAAGCGCAAAGTTTTGTGGACATCGCATAAACATCAAATCATGAATTGTCACAACTGCTGAGGTCTTATTTGCAACACCAAAAGGCAACTCGTTGCTTATACCATGAAACATATCGATTTTATCTCTTAACAGATCACTACTTAAAAAAAGCGTTCTCCAAAAAGAAGGAACAAGAGAATAGAATCCTTGTGGATTCTTTATGATAAAATTATCTGATTTATCCTTCCACACAAAAGATTTGGAATAATTTTTTGGTGTATATAAAAAATACTCATTATCTGGGTAATGATCAATCAAAGCATTTAATAAATTTCTTGAATAACTACCAAGCCCCCGATGATTTAAAAAGGCCCGTTTTGCATCAAATCCAATACGCATTATTAAAACTCTTTAAATGGGAATTATAATTTTTTGTCCCTTTCTTATTTTTTTACTTTTCAAAGAGTTATATTGTACCAAACGCTTCTCGGTTGTCTTATATTTTTTTGCAATACTTTTTAAAGTTTCACCTTTTTTCACATGATGAGTTCTTTTCTTTGTCTTTTTTTCTTCATCATTTTTTTTGTCCCCAGACTCGTCCTCACCTGCGACATAAGACCCTAAACTTCTATACGCATGCCCTGGCAAATAAATCGTTACAGGTTTTCTTGCCGATGCCTTAACAACCTTTCCTTTTATATCTGGATTTAATACCTCTAGTGTTGCAAGTGGCACACCAAACTCTTTATTTAAAGATTTATATGAAAATTGTTTTTTCATTTTCATGCCAACTGCCGATTCGTATATTTTTCCAGATATAAGTATTTTGCTATAATCTGGAAGTCGAAACTTATGAAAATTTTCAAATAAATGCTTTGCAGCTATTACTTTGGGAATATAATAAATGGTCTCTTCGGGTAATAGTTTTTTCTCTACCAATTCTTGATAATCTCTTGTATTGCCCTTACGAATTGCATTTATGATCTTATACTCTCCCGCATTATAGGCACAAAGTGCAAGCTCCCAACTACCAAAAATATTATATAAATCTTTAAAATATTTTGCTGCAGCAACCGTTGCCTTGTTAATATTTTTTCTTTCGTCGATATCTTTATCGATCCGTAATTGATATCTCTCTCCCGTGCCTTTAATAAACTGCCAAGGGCCTACTGCATTAGCTCGAGAGCGAATTTTCATATTAAAACCACTTTCGGTTAAACCAACATAAAAAAGATCTGGAGGTAATTCATGTTCAATAAATACTTTTTTTACAATATCTCGTACTCTGGCAGCATTTATCATGTGTTGTTCAAACGATTTTCTATCTCGTACCGTAAAATAGTGAATCCAAAAATTAAATAGTTTTTGATCGTAATTTAGGGACAACTCTTGCCAATCAGCTTCCTTTACATCTTTTGAAGCATCTTGAATGTCTCTTAGTGGCCCATTTACTTGACGCTTGCTTGTTGTATCGTAATTTTCTGTAGCAATCTCGCTAACCTCTCCCGTTTTATGAGTATCCACGGAAGCGATATCTCTTTCTTGATTATTTATAGTACGATCAATAACTCTCACCGACGAACAACTTGCCAGTACAGATAGAATTAAAAGCAGATGAATTTTTTTTCTAAGCACTTTACACCTCAAAATATAAAACAACGTTTTAGATAACGATACCAACTAAAATTATAATATATTTTATATAAAATCCTACCAAGAAGAATAATCTCTATAAACAAGTAGTATAATAAAAACCGACAAAGGAGCTCTTGTATTTTTATCGTCACTTATTACAAAAGAAATTAGCTTTCTTTAACTATTTTAAATCTTTCAAAATAAATCGTGCTTAGGATATAATTATAAAAACTTATAAAAATACTTAAAGTGATAAATGCTCGAAAAAATTATTCTACTGATTAAATCTCCATACTTTTTTTTAGCGGTTTTTCTCCTAATTCTTATGTTATTTAGTAAGACAGTCGCCACCATTATTATTTGGTTTAAAAAAGACCATACCGAAGATCTAGGAGCAATCAATCTAGATGCGTTAATCGAAAGCAAGAAACATCAACTTCGCAATAAAGAAGGTCTACCGCCAATACTTCCAACAAGCCCCCTAGATCCTCCCCCACCTCCTTCTTTAAAAAATAGACTAGAGGACTTGTATATAAAAAATGCCAATAAAATATCTGACTTTAAAGAAATAATGATTTTGTTTGATGCCGCCAAATGGGGTGATGGCAAAAATTTAGAAAAAATTAGCAGCGAAATAACAAATTATGGAATACCTGTTCCACAAACTTCTGAACTAACAAAAGTTGTAACAGAAATACTACAAACAGATCTTATTTTAAAAATAAATGGTTCAACTCTTCCATCATTTCAATCTCTTTTTCAAATAATAACTACTCGATACTATTTTAAATATTTAGTTACAGATTTAAATACAACGAATAAACAGTTTATCAAAACCTTGGCCATGCAACATAAGGTGCCTTATCTTCCATTTTTGTGGGCAACAATATTTGTACTTTTTAAATCTATTGGCACTTATAGTGCTAGTAATCTTTACTCACTCCTTTTAACAAAGAAATTACAAATTAAAGATCTTTCAAACATTGAACTAGATTTAATATTAACAAATATAACTACAATCATTCTTAAAACAAATCACAATCCAATAAAACAAATTATTAATGAAATAATAAAAGAAGCAGAAATTTTTCTTATTCTTCTTCCACTTCCAAAATTGCGCCACAAAGATGACTTTGAAAATGCATATGCTATTTTACAAGCAAGTCCAGATGACTCTTTTGATACTATTCACAAAAAATACAAAAAAATTGCTATGCAAAAACATCCTGACCGACTTGGAGGAAAAATTATTCCTGCACAACTTATTAAAGAGGCCACAAATAATTTTAAACTTATCCAAGAGGCATATAATCTTTTAAAAAATAAAATGTAATTACGGTAAAACAAAATAACCTATTGTTATTTATAGTGTTTTACACATTTTAAATTCTTATAACATAAAACACCTTATGCTCTAAAGTTTTTTTAATATTTGACCGATACGCTTAGTGAATATTGATTGTGTCATTTAACAAAGGGATGACTATATGTTTTTAAAATCATGTAAAAGAATATTTCCACTTATACTGATTATTGCATTTTATTCATGTGGAAAAACCAATAACGAAGTCACAACAAAAGAAGTTGTCAAAGAAACTACAACTAATTCAACCACAACAGGTAATACAAATACCAACACCGGTGGTAATACAAATACTGGCGGCACAACGACTACTGGCGGAAGTACTGATGTAACTTATAACACAACATGTACATCGGCAGGAATCCCAAGAAGTACTGGCAGCAATCTGCCATATTATAATCTTCCAAGTATTGTTGCTCACGGATGGGGAAATGCAATAGCATCTTCTCCTGTAACAGTTCCTGGAAGAACAAGAAATGTAGCGTGGGTATCATCACTTGATAGCAGAGTCTCTCAAACGCTTCTTGTGAGCGACGGAAAATTAAGCTTTAGAGTCTTAGCAAAACCATCACCAGGTCAAATCAGCGATTCGTTTGGTAATACATGTCGTATGGTTCCAATGAATTATACAAAACTTCAAGTTACTGTAGTAATAAAAGCGTGGGATGGAACAGTATACGACGAAAAAACATTTTATAATGTTTCGACAAATAGTTGCTCTAGTGCTCAATCATTTCAAGTTCCACCAAATAGCTCGACACAACCATTTATCATAGAAGTAATAAACGCTAAGTGGGATTATTCTTGCTACAATAAACTTCCTGCAAGTAATCCAACAAAATATTGTCCAAACGAGCCTGTATGGGTAAATGATTGTTTTGAAATTCAACTACAAATGGCAACTGATGATACTGTTGATTTTCCAACATACTAATTGTTCAAAAAGACAAGCTTTGGTTGAGATACAAGATAAAAGTAAAAATCTTTAAGCGATAGTTTTGTTTGTTTATGTAATTCTTCAATGCGTCCAAACAAATTATTATAAGTAAGAAATAATGCAAATACCGCATTATTCCAAGTTAGTTTCGCATATATGCAAGAATGATCTTTTAACGTTTCATCACATAGTTTTTGTAAATTTGGCAAAAAATCTGTTTGCAAAAATGTATCCAAGATTGTTTTACTTTCCTTGTGAGACTTAATCATTAAATGACTGATAGACTCTTTATATTTATTTGCATATCTCGTTAAAAATTTCTTCACCTCTAGATTTTGTGCCTCTTTTTGCAAATGATCGTTGTAGCGCTTTATCTGCGTTTTTTCCATTTGCAAAAAATATTCGCTCATTAGCTTTTTTGCAAAGTAGGTTGCTAGAGATTCATTTAATTCGACATTATTCTTTATAAAGAAAATACGATGAAACAGTTCATGAAAAATGGTCTCCATTAAATCAAATTCATCCATTTCAAAAAAAGAAGATAAAATTGGATCATCGTAATGACCAAGCGAAGAAAATGCATACACCGGTCTTATGCTTACAAAAAATCCATTTTTCTCCATTTCCTCTTTATATTCATGTGCCTTCATCAGATCAAAAAAGCCTAAATATGGAAACTCTCCAAAAAATGGAAATTTTTCTTTATGTGCCTCGACCTTATCAAAATATGATGAAACGACCATGTATATAATAGGTCCTGGCCTTAAAAGGACTGTTTTTTGATAAACTCTACTTTTATTTTCTAACCCAAAAAACTGATAAAAAAATTTTGTATACAACTCTATTTTCTGTATTTTTTCTTTATGCTCTTTTGGAATACGCACATCACGCAAAATCAAGTGATTCTCTTTTTGCTTATTCATAATAGTCATCATTCCAACAAATTGATCCTTTAGATAACCTGTTGTTGAGCAACCATAAAAAAATAAAAGATTAAATAAAAAAATAATGCGTAAATGCATTACAGAAACCAGGTAAATCCTGCAAGATAACGCAAGTCATTTTCTGCATCTGAAAATTTAAAAGCAGGAAACACACTCTTTACAGACAAATTAAGAGAAATCGTTTTCGTTAACGAAAATTGCAAAGAAAAAGAGCCATACATAGAGTTTGATTTTAGATGACTTTTTTTAAGAGCAAGAACTGTTTGAGAATCACTATCGTTGTGATCAATAATTGTTAAATTACCACTACTCTTTATAGTTTGTCTGGCATACCCAAGACTAAGCATTGGTCTTATTCTCGCTTGCCTTCCGGCAAATGCTTGTTTTATCCCAACACCTTGAACTTGTCTGATAATCGTCCCTGTTCTTTCTGTGATCGTAAGATTATAACTATCTTCTGTTAGATCTTGATCTGTTGTTTCTAAAGTCCTTTCATCACTATGAGAATAACTAAACTCAATACCTGTATATCCAAAAATATACTTGGCCAAAGTACCAGAGTAGCTTTTTGTTGTAACATTATTCTCGTTAGAGGCCCCATATTTAAAACGATCATAGCCGGCCTCTCCTGTTATTTCCATAAAAGCAAACGACTTTATAGGCAACAACATAAAAGAAAAAATCAAAAAAATGCTAAAGTTTAAAAAAAAGAGATAACCTGTACTAAAAAAGTATTGTTTCTTCATAAGAAACATTTTAGCACCTTTAAAAAAATCATTATATATGGGAAAAAAGTAACTATTACTTTACAGAACTGCTAAGTAATACCAAACCCACGAAATAATGTCGGGAGAGAAATGGCAAGTTGTGATGAGATTTTGTTTTTAAATTTTAGCTAAAAACGCAGGCGTAGCCGTTGTTACGTCGAGTATTTTAGCAAAATTTAAAAACAAAAGATCGTTACAAATCGCCATTTAAAAACCGACATTATTTAGTGGATTTGGTATAACATGCCCTGTGAACTAAGTGCTGTTGCCGAAATTACCTCAACATCCACCCATTTCCACTTTAAATCCAAATCATTGGGAGCGCTAAAATGAATTATTCGATTACAACTACTTCTTCCACTATATTTTTTTGTTTTTATATCAAAATCCTCAACCAAAACCCTAAAGGTTTCACCAACCATCTTTACTCGCAATTTTGCCTGAATCTCTAATTGGTGCTTTTGTAATTCAATCAATCTTTTTCTTTTTTCTTCTTTTGGCAAACGATCTTCCATATTATACGCGGCCGTTCCCTTGCGCGGAGAAAATTGATAAGAATAAATAAAATCAAAGCAAGCGATATCTAAAAGTTTTATCGTATCTAGATACTCCTCCTGCGTTTCATTCGGAAAACCAACAATAATATCACTTGAAATTACAAGTTTTGGATTTGCCTTCCTTAGCTTTTCGAGTAATACAAAGTAGTGCTCTATTGAATGCTTGCGTTTCATTCTTTTTAAAACAGAATTAGATCCAGATTGAACCGGCAGATGCAAATGATTGGCCAGTTTTTTTACTTTTTGGTGTGCCTCAATCAATTCATCTGATAAATCACATGGATGACTTGTAGTATATCGAATTAATTTTAATCCATCTATTTCATCTAACTTATAAAGCAACTTTGCCAAAGACTCATCTCTTTCTTTTCCAAACGAATTTACATTTTGCCCCAACAACGTAACTTCAGTAATTCCATGATTAGAGACAAGATTTTGAACATCCAAAACAATTTCACTAATTGTCCTTGATTTTTCTCTCCCTCTTGTAAATGGTACAATACAATACGAACAAAAATTGTTGCAACCTTTAATTATATTTACAAAAGCCTGCGGCGAACCATGTGTAATTTTTGTTTCAATTGAATACTCATCAGCATGATCCCAATCAAGCACAAAAAATCGTTCATTGGTTTTATATAATCTATAGATAATTTCATTTATCTTATCAATTACATCTGTTCCAAATGCAAAATCTAAATGACGATACTTTTTAATTAACTCTTGTCCCTCGGTTTGAGAAACACAACCACAGATTCCAACCTTTAAAGATGCTTTTTTTTCTTTCAGGTGCTTGATTTCTCCTAATTGAGAGTAAAATTTCTTATTGGCCAAATCTCTAATCGCACATGTATTAAAAAGAACCAAATCTGCATCTTCAACACTATCACATGAAGAAAAATTTAAATCCTTCAAATAAGCAAGAATCCTCTCGGAATCATGATAATTCATCTGACAGCCAAAAGTTTTATGCCAAACTTTTCTTTCAGGAAATTCAAGATCATTTATTTTTATAATGTTTAAATCGCTCATACATATTTATCCTCAATTTGATTGAGTACTGATATAGCAATGAAATAACCATCAGGCAAAAAAAAAGGCGATCCATTTGGATCGCCTTTTTAGTAAAAAGCTTTACAAAGAATAACTATTTTTTCTTAGCTTTTTTTGCAACTTTCTTTACTGGTTTCTTAACTGCTTTTTTTACTACTTTCTTTGCAACTTTCTTTACTGGTTTTTTTACTGCTTTTTTTACTACTTTCTTAGCCATTTTAATCCTCCTATATAGGTTTCACTCGTATATAAATAGCATAAACATATTTTTGTTTTAACGCAAACAAAAAAAATAGTTTTTTTAATTTTTTTTTATTCGCTTTTTTTTAGGAAAAGTAATTTAGATAAATTCAAATTGAAAATCACTTCCAACAAAGCGAACAATAACAGAACTTCCTTTTTTTAAACGACCAAAAACAATCTCTTTTGAAATAAAATTTTTTACTTTCTGATCAATCAATCTTTCAATAGGTCGAGCTCCCATGCTCGGCTCAAAGCCTATTTTGGCGATTTGATCAATAGCACTTTTTTCAACGATCAACTCAATTCCCTGCTCGTTTAATCTTTGTTTTAATTCTTCAACAAACTTTAAAACAACAAGCTCAATCTCCTTAAAAGATAGTTTTTGAAAATAAATAACGGAATCTAACCGATTACGAAACTCCGGAGTAAAAAATCTCCTAATCTCTTTATGTAGTTTATCCATATTGGAATTTTCTGCCTTGTTCACTCCTATTGAGAGCATTTCAAGCTCTCTTGCTCCTGTATTAGTCGTCATAATCAGACATACATTTCTAAAATCAGTAAATCTTCCATGAGAATCCGTTAATGTTCCATGATCCATTACTTGAAGCAGTAAATTATAAATATCTGGGTGGGCCTTTTCTATTTCATCTAAAAGTAAAACACTGTATGGATGTTTTTTTATCATATCAGTTAAAAGGCCACCACCATCATGTCCAACATATCCAGGAGGGGCTCCGATAAATTTTGCGACAGTATGCTTTTCCATATATTCAGACATATCAAAACGAACAAGCTGTATTCCAAGTCCTAATGCAAGCTGTTTAGCAAGCTCTGTTTTTCCAACTCCTGTTGGACCTGTAAATAGAAATGCCCCCATCGGATGATTCGGGTTTTTAAGACCGGATCTCGATAGCAATACTGCATCTGTTAATTGATTTATCGCTTGATCTTGACCAAAAATATGTCTTTGCAAGAACTCTTTTAAAGATTCTAATTTTTTTGATTCAGAATTTGTTACTGACTCTTGTGGTAAACCGGCCATTACAGCAATAACTTTTTCCACATCTTCTATAAATACCCTATTTGATGAATTGCTACTATTGATTAAATGCTTGGCGCCCACTTCGTCTAATACATCTATTGCTTTATCTGGTAAAGCTCGCCCTCTAATATATCTAAAAGAAAGCTTACATGCCATCTCGACAGAATCTGGTTCGAATTTTATTTTATAATGTTCTTCTACCGATTTTTTTACGTGATGTAATACTAAAATACTGTCTGAAACGCTCATTTCTGGTAAGTCTATCTTTTGAAAAAGTCGAATAAAGGATTCCTCTTTTTCTAAATTTTTACGATACTGTTCATGATTTGTCGCCCCGATTACTCTAATTAAGTTTTTACTCATTATTGGCCGAAGAAGCTGAGCTATGTCCATCGCCCCCTGTTGATTTGGACCGTTTTGAACAACTTGATGAAAGTCATCGATAAATAATATCGGTGTCGGGCCAGCCTTATGTCTATCTAAAAGTTCTGATATTAAAACTTTAAATCTTTCTTCAAAATCTCCACGAAATCTTGCCCCTGCAATAAGTGCTGCAACATCTAAAGAATAAACAGTCACGTCTTTAAATAATTCATGAACCTTGTTCTTTGCCAACTGCCAAATAAAACTCTCTATCAGATGCGTTTTTCCAACTCCTGAGTCTCCAATCACAATTAAATTATTCTTACTACGCCGTGACAAGATTTGTGCTATACGAAGAAGCTCTTTATCTCTGCCAATCACAAAAAAATCTGAAATCTCTTTAAATTTCTCAGTTAAATTTACTGTAAATGACAAAAGAGCACTTTTTTTAGGCCCTTCATTAATTGTTGCACCGTTTTGAGCATCATTTATAGGTCTATCATCTCTATGGGCCACTAGCTCAACTAATTTAAAACGATCAACCCCTCTTTTTAAGATTAAATAAACAGCAAAACTCTCCTCTTCTAGCATTAATGCCAAAAGTAGATGAATTGGCCGAACCTCTTTTTTGCCTGATGATTGAATTTGATGTGCTGCCCTTTGAATCGTTCTTTGCATGGCCACACTTAATTCTGGCTGGTAATAAATCCCTTCAGCTTGGGCCATTTGACGAATTTTTTCATCTAAAAAATGTGCTTTTTGTAATTCATCAACCTTTTCTTTTGTTATCACGCTATAAGAACTGCTATTTAAAAGATGTTCTTCTAGCTCTTTTTCCAGTTCTAAGACAATAACTCCAGTCTCTTCAAGCAAAGAGGAGACGTTTTTATCTCTAAGCATGGCCCATAAAAGTATTTCTAGGCTTAAATATTCATGTCGTAATAGATTAGCTTTTCGAATTGCATGATTTAATACAATATTTACTTCCTGCCCCATCATAGCTTACTCCAACTCCATTGTGCATTTTAAAGGTTGCATTGCGTTTTTTGCTTCTTTGTGAACTTTCATAACCTTTGTCTCTGCAATCTCTTTTGTAAATACACCACAAATCCCAAATCCATTATTATGGACTTCTAGCATTATTCGATTTGCATCATCGTGACTTTTATTAAAAATAGATTTTAAAATAAAAACCACAAAATCCATGGTTGTATAGTCGTCATTGAATAAAATGACCTTGTATCTCTTTGGAATTTCCAAGCGATCATCTAATATAGTTCGTCTATCTGGATTATTCTTGGTATCTGTTTTGGCATTCATTCGTGCACTCTTGCCGATTTGTTACAAAATTAGAGATCTCAATTCCGGTCTTGTTTGCTTGAATATCTTCTTCATCAGGATGTCCAAACCCAAGATAATCATATAATTCTTTTAGCCAACCAAACATTGAAACTTCTGTTTTAGGACATTTTAAAGAGAGCCAGCATGACATCGCACAATGCATAACTTTATCATTACTCAACTGCTTTGCTTCCTCTAAATATATAAATGCGTAATAAGTTGAACAAAAAAATTTTTCACGAGAAGTTTCAAGTTTCTTGGCAACAGATAAATTTGAAAATAATAAAACAACAAGAAATATAACATGTTTTAACATAAAAAAATCCCTCTTATTTCAAGAGGGATTTTCTTATATCTTAACCCTATTTGGCAATCAAGAAATAAAACTTAGGATGCTTTCTTAATTTCTGGATAGTGTTCTTCCCATTTTGGCACAGGAGCCTCTACCTCTATTCTATTCTTACGTTTATGAATTACATTTTTTGTTTTTTCTTTTAGTTTTAAAAGTTGTTTTTCTATTTTATCCAAAGACAAATCAAATGATTTATAAAGATTCTCATGATGAGCTTTGGCCGTATACTTTTTGCCGCCCACACCACTAACGCTGATATCTGTATAGTACAGACTGGCCTTTTCGTGGCAATGCCAATTAATTCTCACATCTTTTTCAAAATATTTTACAAGTCTAGAACTTTTTTTTTCAATTTGCTCTTCTACTGATTTTGATTTTTTTACATCTTTCATTGAAATTTTTATGTGCATACTCTTTCCTCCTAACATGCATCCGAAAAAAAATCGGATTAGTTTTTATTTTTACGGCGAGAAGAAGGTAATATCCCTAGCATCTCGCGATATTTTGCAACAGTTCTTCTTGCTACATTAATTCCATCTCTCTCTAAAACTTCTGCAATCTTTTGATCTGACAGCGGCTTCTTTGCTGGCTCTTTGTCAATTAATTGCTTAATTTTTAATTTAACCACCTCATTTGTTACGTCACTTCCACCATCTTTTCCTCCAACAGCTGCATTAAAAAAATATTTCATTTCAAAAACACCTCTTGGTGTATGCATAAACTTATTTGTTGTAACTCGAGAAATGGTAGATTCATGCATACCTATCTCATCGGCAATATCTTTCAAAATCATAGGTTTTAAATACTCAATTCCTTTTTTAAAGAAATCTTTTTGTCTCTCAACAATTGCTTTGGCCGTTTTTAAGATTGTACTCTGTCTACTTTTTATGGCATTTATCATCCACTTTGCGGCACCTAGTTTTTCCTTAAGATAATTTTTTAATTTAGGATCAGGATTTCTTTCTAACATTTGCAGCATTTTTTGAAATTTTGGAGAGAGTCTTAACGTTGGTACTCCTTCATCATTTAATTTTACTAAAAGCTCAGTACCTGCCTCAATAACATATACGTCAGGAACAACATACTGAACTTCTTGCCCTGCAACAAGTCTTCCAGGTCTTGGATGAAAATTTTGAATAACCTCAACAATTTTCTTTACCGCATCTATAGAGACTTTTGTTTCTTTTGCAATCCTTGGATAATCCTGACCTTGCAAATCTTTCATATGATTTCTAATTATAGTTTCTAAAAGTGGAGAATATTCGTTTAGAATTCGTGCTTGTGCTAATAAGCATTCTTCAAGATTTTCAGATCCACAACCAATTGGATCTAAACGCTGTACCATTTCTTGAATCTCTAATACTTCACTCTTGCTGCTTTTACTTTCGACAATTATTTCATCAAGAGATACTGCAAGATGACCATCATCATTTATATTGTGAATAAGCATTTGAGCTATCGCAAAATGTTTGGGAGATAAATCACGATCCATTTTTAATTGCCACTCTAAATGATCCGCCAAAGATTGACCTTGAGATACTATGTTTTCATAATTAAGAGTCTCTTCGCTATCAGGAACGGCAAAATCCCTTGGAGTATAGGTATTACTTTCAAAGCTATCGACATAGCTATTCCAATCAAAATCATCATTTTTTTTCAATGGGCTTTGCTCTAAATTGTCAATTGAATCTTCCTTTATAGAATTCTCTAGATTATTCATTAAAAAATCTTCATTTCCCTTGTCTACATTTGCTTCAAAATCTTGCTCTTCTAATGCCGGGTTTTCAATCAAGGCTTCTGCAATTTCTTGCGACATTTCCATGTGTGTTAATGTAAGAAGTTTAATTGCTTGCTGCAATTGTGGCGTCATCTTTAATGTTTGAACCATCCGCATTTGATGATCCATTTTTATCGCCATTTTACTCCTCCAAAAACAAAAACCTACATTTTAAATTCTTCACCAAGATATAACTTTCTTGCCTTTTCACTATTTACGATATGCTCAGGAGTTCCTGCCTCAAGCAATTCTCCTGCATTCATTATGTACGCTCGATCAACTATATTTAAAGTTTCTCTAACGTTATGATCTGTAATTAAAACACCAATATTCATATTTTTTAAATTTTTAATAATTCCTTGAATATCACTAACAGCAAGAGGATCTACACCTGCAAACGGTTCATCAAGTAAAATAAATTTTGGCTCTAGTGCTAAGGCCCTCGCAATTTCGACTCTTCTTCTTTCTCCACCAGATAAAGCAGAGCCTTTAGACTTTCGTATTTTTTCTAAACCAAAGTTTGTTATCAAACGATCGAGTAAAGTATCTCTATCAAATTTTACTAAATTTCTATTTTCTAATACGGCCATAATATTTGCTTCAACGCTTAAATCTCGAAATACACTTGCCTCTTGTGGCAAATATCCAATTCCAAGCTGAGCTCTTTTATGAATTGGTTGATCTGAAATATCTTTTTGATCAAAAAAAATAGCACCCAACTCTGGCCTGATTAATCCAACAATCATATAAAACGAGGTTGTTTTCCCCGCTCCATTTGGGCCTAAAAGACCAACAACTTCTCCTTGTTCAACCTGTAACGAGACACTTTTTACAACTTGTCTTCCTGAATAACTCTTTTGTAAATCCTTGGCCTCTAATATCATTTTCTCATTCATATAAATTCACTTTTTCAAACTAAAACTTGAATTTGCATCGTCTACTTCAACAACTTGATTATTAGAGCGAAGCACAATTCTATTACCTGTTACAACATCATTATCCTGCTGAAAAACTTTTGGATTTCCTGTAAGTACAATCCTGTCTTCAAATACAAATCCTTCAACTTTTTCAGCATATGCCCTACGTCTTAACTTTGGATCAACTCGAGGGCCTTCTTCTGTAAGCTTCACATCGTCATATAAGACATAATACTTGAGCTTTTTATTGTAGTTTTCTAGAAATATTTCTCCGCGATTCCCCATTGCTTGAAAATTGCCTTTTTTTATTGTCACTTGCCCGGCCAATTCCGCCATATATGACAACTCATCTAAATACAAATCATTTGACCAAAAGTAGACGCTATCTTCATAAACTTTCTTGCGCTTTATCTCGCCTTTAACATTCCCGCTATATCGGGTTTTTTTATTTTTCATTTCAAAGCGAAGCTCATCACTTGATATAACAATTTTATCGCCCTTATCTTTTACTATTGTCTCTGAAAAAACATTTTTGGAAGCCTTTCCAGACATTTCATTTACAAAATATGAAAGTTCCTCGCTTTTAATTTTTTCGGTCGAGCTCTGTAATGATATATTTTCACTAAATTCAACTGTGGCAGAATCTTTTAAGAATTTTCCTTTAGTTCCCAAGTATTCAACTTGCCGTCCATTTTGTAATAAAAAAGTTCCTTGTGGCCGATAAAAAAAGAAAACAGTTCTATCTATAAACTCTGATAATACTCCTTCATCTGCATTTAGGTTAAAAATATTCTTTTCATCTTTGTAAACAAAATAATTAAAACCATTAAAATAACTCTCGCTTACCTCTGCGGTACTAACATTTTCATTCTCAAATCGATTCACGTATACATGTCGCCAATCTGCGGCCTCAATATATAAAATACCGCCTATCATTAACGCCAAGATGCCCCATATAAAAATAGTTTGTTTTAACTCTATCATGATTTCTATACTCTCTTAGTAATAGTTCTATTATTTTATACTGATTTTTCCATGCAAACAAACGGCAAACTTAACTATTCAAAATTTTGGGACATCTACTTTGTCAAACTTCAGGCTGCCCATCGTTGCAACGTACAGTCGTACGTTTCACTCGGGCACCATCGTTTTCCTAGTATCTATCCCAAACTTTTGAATAGTTGATTTCAATGTTTTTGAGTAATTACAGGCAAACTTTGTAAATGCCTGTAAGTTATGATAGGTTATTATTCCATTAAATTTTATAGAGATATAATATGTCTTTAAAAACTATCGAAAGTATCTTAGAAAAAGGCCATAAATTAACTCCTATGATGGAGCAATATTATCGAGTAAAAAAAGAGTATCCAGATATCTTTTTACTCTTTCGCATGGGTGACTTTTACGAAGTGTTTTTCGATGATGCCATAGAAATTTCTAAAATCCTCAATATAGCTTTAACTCATCGAGGAAAAATTGGAGATTACCAAATACCAATGAGCGGGATACCTCATCATGCCGCGAACAATTATATCGATCGCTTAACCACAGCAGGGTTTAAGGCAGTAATATGTGATCAAGTCCAAGACCCAAAAGAAGCAACCGGAATTGTTGAGCGGGCCGTAACACAAATTGTAGGTCCTGGCATGCCATATAATTTAGATAAAATTGAAGAGAAAAGTAATCGCTATATTGCAGCAGCATATCATAACAATAAAAAATTTTATTTTGTAAGAATAGATTTTACAACAGGCCATTTTATTGGAGAAATTCTAGAATCCCAAGAAGAATTAATCGATCAAATTTTAATTCATGCTCCAAAAGAGTTTTTGACATATATGGGGCAATGGGAAAGTTTTCAGTCCCTACACAATATTTTGACTTCAACAAATAGCAAAATGCTTTGTACCTATTTAAGCGAAGATTATTTTGATAAAAAAAATACAAAATCCTATACAAAAAAATTAATTCCATCTTTTGAACATGATAGAATTTTGCAAAATAATGATACTCTTTTATCTCCAGTCGGTGCCATAAGTTATTACGTATCTGCAACACAGCTTTTAGAACATTTTATCCATATAAGACCATTTAAAATTGAACATAAAAGTAAACGTATGCGTATCGGAATGCATACACTGTCTGGACTAGAAATCATTCCAAAAAGTCATATAGAATACAAGGACTCTCTTCTTGGTTTTTTTGATAAAACGCAATCAGCACTTGGTTCAAGATTTTTGCAAAAAGAATTTCTTTCTCCTTTGTTTGATAAACTTGATATTTTAGATCGACAACGTGCTGTTAAATTTTTTCTTGATAATATAGAAATAACCAGCAAGGTGAGAGAATCTCTTAGCAAAGTACGAGATATTGAAAGAATTTTAGCTAAAGTAACTTTAAATAAAGTGATCCCTGGTGATCTCCTAAATCTTTCTCAAACTATTGAAAGTTTTTATGATATCAAATCTATAATTATTGAACCTCCAATTATTTTAAAAACAGATATTGTAAATAATCAACTAAACTCACTTCAATCACTAGCTAAAAAGATCAAAGAAACGATAAATGATGAACTTGGGGCATCTCTTGATAAAGGTAATTTAATTAAGGAAGGGGCAAACGTAGAGCGCGATAGACTTGCCAAACTTGCATCAGATATTTCCTCAGAGCTTCTTGATATGGAGAATCGTTATCGCATAGAGTACGATATTCCTAAATTAAAAATAAAAAGCAACAACATAACTGGATTTTTTATAGAGGTCTCAAACTCTTATACAAATAAAGTGCCAGATTCCTTTAAAAGAAAGCAGACTCTTGTTAATGCCGAAAGATATGTCACTTCAGAATTAGTTGCTTTTGAAAAAGAGGTTCTCTTATCCAAAGAGAGATTAGAAAAGCTAGAAAGAGAAATTTTCAAAGAACAGATAAAAAATATCGAACAAAATGCATCTGCATTAATGTGTCTGGGAGAAGTGTTAGCAAAAATAGACTTTTTTACAACCTTGTCCTATATCGCAAAAAGAGAAGATTTTATAATGCCAGTTTTTAGCGAAGAGAAAAAAGTATTAGCTATAAATGGAGCATGGCACCCATTAATAAAACAAGCAATAAAAGAGAGTTTTATAACTCACAATTTATATTTAGATGAAGAAATATTTTTTGGTCTCATAACAGGCCCAAATATGGCCGGTAAAACGACTGTCATGAGAGAAGTTGCAATTATTCAACATTTGGCACAAATTGGAAGTTTTATTCCTGCCCAAAGCGCAACACTACCAATTATAGATCAACTATTTAGTCGTCTTGGAGCAAGCGATAATATTTTAAAGGGACAATCAACCTTCATGGTTGAAATGACAGAAACTGCAGAAATAATAAGACATGCAACAGATAAATCATTAATCATCTTAGATGAAGTCGGTCGAGGAACTTCAACTTATGATGGCCTAAGTATCGCATGGGCACTTGTGGAATATTTATTATCCTCTAAAAAATCTTTCACTCTTTTTGCAACTCACTATCACGAGTTAATCGATCTTATAAATGAACAACCTCAAGCAAAAAATTTAACAATGGAAACAAAAAATATCGATCAAGATGTGGAGTTTTTATATCGTCTAATAGAAGGTCATGCTAGCCAGAGTTTTGGTATTTATGTTGCAAAACTGGCCGGACTTCCTCCTGCCATTCTAAAAAGGGCCACAAAATTACTTAAGGACTTAGAGCGGGCGCATACCAAAGATAACAGTTTATTAATTTCTGAAAAACAATTAGATTTTTTTTCATGCGAAACGACTGATAGAGATGAAACAAATCTCTTAAAAGATGCAAAAACAAAAGAAATTTTTGAAGAAGTTAAAAGTTATGAACTCAATCAGATGACGCCAATACGGGCCCTAGAAGCACTGTATGAAATTCAAAAAAAATTACATGATATAAATAAACTATAGACTTTTTTCTGGAAATTCAGTCTCAACTTTAATCTTGATTTCACTTGCTTGCTCTTCTTTATTTTGTGCGACGAATTGATTGTATAATGTTTTATAAACTAAAAAATTTGAAACTTTTCGCTGCTCTAATAAATCCATTCCTCTTTTTATTGATTCGTTTGCATCAAGAACCTTACTTGCAACTAAATAGTCTGCGACCATATAATCATCACTTTGCAAATCTGCACCATCAAACTTTCTTAAATACTCATCTGCCTCTTTCGGATGATTATACTCTACAAGGTTTTCAATAATAATTCGTAAAAACTTTGTCTGCCCCATGCAAGATGTTGCCGCTTTTTTAAATGCAGCAAGTGCATTATCATCTCTGCTTTGCATTAAAAAATATTTCCCCATAATAATTAATGCCGCGGAAATATATTTAATCATTTCTTCGGTTCTTAGATCTATTTCAATATATAATTTATAGTAATCTTCGATATCTGGATAATTTTCCGTAATAATCGCAAGACGCAACACCGTATTAATTCGTTCTGGATTTGCAGGGAAATATTTTGCAATTTTTTTTACAATCTCATAAGCATCAGCATAACGCTCTTCGGTCATTAAAAGATCAAACAACGATGTTAAGCACTTAAAATGAATATGATTAAAACCAAGACCTGTTTCATAACTATTTTCTGCATCTTCAAAGGCTTTTTTTAGAAATTCAGCTTGTCCAATATAGTAACAAGCAAGGGTGGGCTCTCGAACAAGTGGTTTGGCCGCTTCAAATTTTTTAATTGCTTCATCACATTTTGCAGCAAACATCAGCTCTTTACCTTCTTCAATAAGCTTTACATAAGGAGAAGGATTAATTTTTTCCTTGGTTCCATTGATCATGATTTTTTTTAACATGTCGGTACTGTATGGCTTTATTACAAAAGTATCGACATCTTCTTCTGCTGCTCTTGCAACATTTGATTGAGAAGCACTACCTGTTACTAAAATAAAAACAGTCTGTTTTTTATCTGGAAACATCATTCGACTTGCACGAAACAAATCAAAACCTGATGATGTTTTTAAATTATACTCACTAATAACAACTCCAGGATTTAGCTTTTCGATAGACTCAATTCCCTCTTGATACGATGAGCAAAGTTTTATATTGTGCATCTTTGCACCCATCTCGTTTAAGACTCTTCCAAGTCTTGCTCTTGATGGAGCACTAGGATCAACAACAACAATAGGATGAGACGAGACATATTTTTCAAATACCTCGCGATCCTTCTTGTTTACTCCCTGAATTTCAGGTTCTTTTGCCACCGTTAATACCCTCTAGTATTAGACAAAAATGCGACAACCTCATTTTGTCTATCCCAATATCTTTTTTTTACATCATCTATTTGTTGTTTATTAAAAGCATCAAATCCAACAGAAATAACACTAACCTTATCCTCTAAAAATTCTTCCACGTTTAAGATTTTTGTTTCAACTTTTTGAGAATAAACAGTCTCACCTTTTTCTAGATATCTAAAATCTATACTTACAACATCATCTTTTTTCAATCCAACTCCAGGCACCTCTAATTCAAAATTTTCTTCCATATTAGATACAGTTGCTTCTAAATCTTCTTTGGAATTCTTATGTTTTACAACAATTTGCAGTGTCAAAGATAAAAAATCATTTACATCTAAAATCTCGCTTGGTTTAATTTTTTCATCTTTTACAATTGATACTTTATCTATTACTTCTAAGAGCTGTTCAAAACTAAATGGTTTGGGAAGTAAAAAATCGACCTTACTTTTATCAATATTTTTATCTCCTGTAATAAAAATAATCAATCGATTTGTCATTAAAGGTCTAAATCTTGGTTTTGTAATAAGATCAAGCCCTCGCCCATCTGTTAAATTAACATCACAAATGACAAGCTCAATTTGATGTTTTGGATTTTTTAAAAGATTTTCAGTTTCAAATAATGTACTCGCTGAAAAAACTTTAAACCCATGATCTTCTAACTCATCAACAAGAATTTGTCTGATATATATTTCATCATCTACAACTAATATATTTTTAATATTCTTTTTCATTAAAAACCTTTGGCCTCTTTTATAAAAGACACCACCGATGCCTGTCTTTTTTCAATATAGCTTTGAATGAAGCCTAGCTTTTTTAAATGTATTTCATCAATTATTAAATTAACAAACTCTCCACTTTCAGATTCTTCAATTCCATCAACCTTTCCTATTATCTGAACTCTTTCTTTTTTATTCAAGTACTCTAAGTCAATGTTGATCATATAGTGACTATTCTTTGATGTGCTTTGTTTTGGCAGTTCTAAAATTAAAAGATTATCAAAAAAGTCAGCAAAAATCGCTTCAAACGGTTTGGGATCTAAAATTTTCATAGTTGAGACATCTACTTTTGCCATAAAAAACTTAAGCGCTAGATTTGCTATTTTTTCTTCCATTGGAATATTTAAAACGTCATAATCTTCTTGTATCTGCTTAGATTCTGTTAAGTCTACATTGAACTTTCCTTTATCCTCTCTATTTAATAGTTTTTTAAGATCGCTTCCTTTTTTCTCAACCATTCTCTCTTTTTTACGATCAATTTTTTCAATTTTTCCAACCTTGTGAACTGGTTCTGATGATTTTTTCTTTCCAAATTCTTTTTTACCAAACTCCTCTTTTTCAAAAAAGGTTGTTTTACTCGATTTAGAATCTAAATCAAGTTTAGAATTTTTTAATTTGTCTTCTTTTACTTTGTCGTAATAAGCTTTTTTCTCTTCTTCATCTTCGATCGCCTCTCCAACTTCATCTTGCAAATCCTCTCGATCATATAAATCATTAAGAGAGTCTTCTGCTAAAGCATCTAAATCATCAAAAGATTCAGTATTTTCATCTTCGCTAGTATCATTTTCTAATTTTAAAGAACTACTCTTTGTTGATTTCTTTTTTTGCGTAGTTTGTCCTGAAATTTTGCCTTTTAGATTGCTTAATTTATCTGCCCTTACACCTTTTGCTTTTAAAGAATCTAATGACTCTCCTTCAATATCTAAATCAACTTCTTGGTCTTGATCTTCAATCTCTTCAGATTCACTCGATAAATCAGAAATATCTTCTTCAAACTCTTGTCCATCGCTATCGACAAGTTTTAAAGAATTAGATCTTTTTTTAGTCTCAGTTTTTTTCTTTGCACTTTTCTTTTGTTCACCTTTTAAATCACTAAAATGATCCGATGAAAATTCACCTTCTCCGCTCATCTCTCCAGTGCGCTCTTTAATTCCAAGTCCTTCAAAACCTTCAGGAGTTGATAAGTTTTCATACTCTTGGGCCTTTGAACCTTTTCCGACCATTTTGCTTGAATGATCTTTTTCTTTAAATCCAAATCTTGATTTGTTTTTTGGATCTGTTAAGTTCTTTAATTCATCAGTTGAGGTCTCTCCATCCATCGTTCCGCCAAGATCACCTTCTTTATATCCCATTCGAGATTTACTTCTTGGATCGGTTAGATTTTTTAACTCATCTACTCCACCCTCTCCATTCATCATTCCGCCAAGATCACCTTCTTTATATCCCATTCGCGATTTACTTCTTGGATCGGTTAAATCTTTTAATTCGTCAACACTTCCTTCTCCACTCATCTGACCGCCAAGATCACCTTCTTTATATCCCATTCGAGATTTACTTCTTGGGTCGGTTAAATCTTTTAATTCGTCAACACTTCCTTCTCCACTCATCTGACCGCCAAGATCACCTTCTTTATATCCCATTCGAGATTTACTTCTTGGGTCGGTTAAATCTTTTAATTCGTCAACACTTCCCTCTCCACTCATATTGCCACCAAGATCACCCTCTCTATATCCCATTCGAGATTTATTTCTTGGATCGGTTAAATCGCTTAAGTTATCTGCAGCACTCCCTTCACCTTGTAAATCGCTAAGCCGATCTGCTTGAGAGCCATTACCGGTGTAATTTGATTCGATATGGTCTGTTCCACCTTTTCCAGAAAGAGTTCCTCCTAGATCTTCAAGGCCGGAAGATAGTTGCCCTTCCATATTTGTATCTATTTGATCTGCTCCACCATTTACGGCCCCTGTTAAAGATCCGGCCAACTCTTCAT
This sequence comes from uncultured Bacteriovoracaceae bacterium, assembly GCA_964497525.1. GTDB lineage: Bacteria > Bdellovibrionota > Bacteriovoracia > Bacteriovoracales > Bacteriovoracaceae > CAZCDT01. The sequence goes on along the minus strand of CAZCDT010000008.1, from coordinate 8,559 downwards.
TAAACTCAGAATCTCCTTTTTGCATTGTCGAAATATTTGTTTGTTCTCCATCAAAAGTTACAGAGTCGTCTGTTTCTTCTTTTCCTTGATTTAAAATTACATGTGCCCGTTTTTTTAATTTTAAAAGAATATCTAAAAGAGTACGTGAATCTTTAGCAATAACCATTTCCTCTTTTTCCCACTTGATTTTATAGACTGGGGCCTGCGCTCCACTACTTATAAATCCAAGCTCGGGTCTTACTGCTGAAAAAATCCATAGATCTGCTGCTGCAATATATGTTGGTTTTTCACCACGAAAAACCCAACGTCTAGGCCCAGGAGGTGGAACAAATTCAGGAAGATTCTCTTTTTTATAAACCCACTCCCATGCTTTTTGAGCGTGTGCATCCTCGGGATCTTTTGTTTCTTGCCACTCTCCAAACACTTCAGAAGGACCTTTTACTTCGATCTCCCATTTATTACCACGAGGAGTAAACTCTTTTTTTGAATTAATAGACCAAAGTTCAAATGTCTCATTTATTGGAGACTTAAATACAATCACACTTTTTGGATCAACATTCTTTGTAAAAGTTTTAACATCTAAGTCTGCACTTTTTTGTTTTGCATATTTATCTAAGTTAATTTGTAGAGCTTTAAATTGAAGATTAAACTTATAAACAAGAGATCTTTCTGGAAGATTATCCTGCATAAATTCAAGCACACCGTACTTTCTTAAAACATCATCTACTTTTTTGTTATTCATGTAATTGTAGCAAAGAATTTTACACAAATCTTTTTTTACAATCTTTTTTAAATTTTCTAAGAGATTGATAGAATCAACCAACTCCATTTTTGAACTTACCGCAAGAATCAACAAAAATGCTTCTTGCATATCCGTTGTCTGTTTTGCTTCGCTTACGTTTTCTGGTAAAAACATTTCGCAATCTTCTGTTTCGCGAAATGTTTTTAAAGCACCTACGAGACCCTTGGCCTTAATACTTTTGGAGTTAAAGATTACAATGGATTTTTTCATCCGTTTTTCCTCTTTTTTACCTAGTTTTTTATCTAATTCATCACCGCGAGGTGATGCTTTATTTTTTTTCATATTAGACTCTCACATGCGCTAAAAATTTTAACAACCAACCAACAAATCTACGTCATCAACATATCGGAGATGTAAAATAATTTATTAAGATTTTTTTTGCTTTTTTTGGATGATTTTTAAACAAAGAATACTGCTAAAACCGATCATATCGCTCGGACATGATAAGATTTAGTATTACGATTTACGCACATAAGCAACTAAGTTAAAACCAATATTAATACCAAAAAACTTATATATGCTCATAACAACGAAAAAATATAGCTTCCTAAACATATTTCGAACTTTATTGTATACATTACTCTCTTCAAAAAACTCTGATTCTGCAGGCGCTATATGTAAAATTTCAAAACCTAAATCTTGCAGCACGTTCTTTAGCGAAACTGGCGAAAAGTGATTAAGATGTCCAAAATTTTCAAAAATACCTTTACTACTAATTTTTAAAAACCGTGCAAGACTTTGCTTAATAATTTGTGGGTAAAGATTTGGCACTTTTATCACCAAAATGCCTGATTTAGATAGTGCATTAAAACATTTTTTTAAAACTTCTTTTGGCCCTTGTAAATGCTCCAAAACATCAATCAACGTAATGACATCATAAAAATTTTCTTTGGAGGAAATTAAATCGATAGATTCAGATAATACATCTAACTTTAATACATCTACACAATACTTTTCCATTGTGGGATTTAATACTATCCCTGAAACAAAAAAACCTCTATCTCTTGCCTTACACAGCAAAATACCTGAAAAACATCCAATATCTAAGAAATGACCATCCTCTTTTTTATATTTTTTTAAATTATAAAAAATAGTTTCATGAATATGGTTTTTAAACTGATCCTTATGCTCTACTTCTGGATTAAAACAAATATCATATCGCTGTGAAAAAAAATCTCTTGCGTAAGGAATTTCTTTTGTGAAAGCAAATCCACAATCTTTACATTTGAGTAATTGAATCCACGTTTTATCAAAAGGGGCAAGTAATGGTCTATCTTTAAAGTCAAAACTGTTTTGCCCAAAAGCTATTGGGTAATTATTTTTTGAACTACATAAGGGACAATTAACCCTGATTTTTACAAGCGGAAACTGTTCTATATCCTGCTTTATTGTTAATTCTTCCATGCATAAAATACCTTGTTATATAACCTTTATCTATTTTAACTTAGGAACTCATCCCCTACAAGCAGTTTGCTTGAAAAGCAAATTGCTTATGGTATATTTCTTAGTATGAAAGAGCAAAAAAAAGAAATTGCAGTTATTGGCCACAGCTTAATTGTCGATGCAAATCGAACTTTTTGGAATACCTTTGCAAAAGAGTGTGATTTTAATGTGTCACTATTTTTGCCGAAAACATGGGTTTCAAATTTAGTTGGTAAATTACAATTTCAAGTTAATACCACCACGGACAATTCTCTACAAAAGATTTATGACATTCCATGCTTTTTTAAAGGTAACGGGAGCTTTTATTTTTTTTCACCTTTAAAGCTCTTTCGAAACCTGCAAGAAAAAAAGTATGATTGTTTTATTATGAATCAAGAAACTTGGTCTTTATCTCTACTTGTTTTTGTATTTTTAAAATTTTTTTCACGCAATAAGAATATCCCATTACATCTAATCGTTGCTCAAAATATAAAAAAGAAGCATCTTTATTTTTTGAGATTTTTTGAAAGATGCTTAACAAAGCACGTGAATACTATTTTCTTTTGTACGTCAGAAATAAAAGATGTTTTACGCTGGAAAGGGATTAACAATAAAGCAGTCTATTTACCACTATCTTTTAATCCTGAAAGCTTTATTAAAAAAGGAAAAAAATTTAATATAAATCCAATCAGAATTGGTTTTATCGGTAGGATTTCGCATGAAAAAGGTGTCTTACTATTTCTAGATGTCGCAAAATCAATTATACAACAAGGATATAATTTAGAAATTTATATTGCAGGGAATGGACCTTTGCTAGAAAAAATAAAAGAGTATGATTTTGTAAAATATCTAGGAGTAATTGCTCATAGAAATGCACATGAATTTTATGAGATGATAGACATTTGTGTTGTTCCATCTCAAAGTCGGCCATTTTGGAAAGAACAGTTTGGTCGAGTCCTTGTTGAGGCAGCGGCCGCGAAATGTCTTGTCATAGGATCTTCAAGTGGATCTATTCCCGAAGTAATGAGTATGCTTGAAATGCCATATATTTTTCAAGAAAATAGTGTAAATGATTTTACAAATAAAGTGCAACAAGCAATTTCAGATATTCAAAATAATAAAGCCGAATCTATTGCAAAAAAATCACAAGAGTTATCATTTAAAAATTTCTCACATGTAAGCGTTGCAAAATATCTATCTAAACAAATCTCAATTTTTCTTTGAGGCCACAACTATCACATTATACGAAAGAAAGCGACCATAATTAATTGACATGTCAACATCATGAAGGAAACGAATAAATTTAAAAATTAAGGTATTTGTTTTTTCTAATCGATAAAACGGAAACTCAAGCCAATTCATAATTGGTGCCAAAAAGCAGCCTCTTCCTCTAAAAATATCAATTTTTAGACCATTTGTATTTAATAAATTTAAAATCTCTTTATAGCAAAAGTGATGGTGCCATACGATACCATGTTTTTGTCCAATAAAACCAGCTTCTCTACCAATACCCCCAAACAAAGAACCAATAATCTTAAAAATGCTTGGAAACATCAGTCTCCAATTTGCTGGATCTAAAAAAGAAAATATTCCAGCATAAGGAACTGTTAAAATAAACTGGCCATCATCTTTTAAAACTCGTGATATCTCAAAAATTACTTTTCTTCTTAACTCATATGGAACATGTTCTAATACTTCACAACAAGTAACAATATTTATACTTTTATCGCTAATGGCTATTTCATCTGCTGAACCTTGTACAAGTTTGCAATCCTTACAACATTCTAATCTCTTTTTTGCTTTCAATAGTGCATTTTCATTTATCTCTATTCCAAAAAGTTTTTCGGCACCCATCTGGTATAGATCAAATAAAAGAGCACCTGTATTGCATCCAACATCAAGCACTTGTTCTAGCTTACTGTCTATGTAATAAAGAGGATGTGCCTTTGTAAAACCTAAATTATTACAAATTCTTTTATACAAATTTTCTATTTTTTCTGTAACTTTTTCACTTGCAAAGTTTTCTATAATAAATCTCCTTGCAAAGATTCTTTCTTGTTTAAACAATAATGCCTTATTTGGATTCTTTCTAAAATCTGTAATACATTTTGTAAGTATCTTGGCCAAAACAATAAAGGAATCAGGCAAGCTCGGATTGAATGAAATACCTGTTTCGCCATTTTTTAATAATTCTCCACTTCCACCATTTGCACTTCCAATCACAAGACAATCATAAGACATTGCCTCGGCAACAACAAGGCCAAATGCCTCATTTATAGTTGTTGTGTGAATAACAATATCTGCTTTTTTATAATAAGAAGATAAGTTTAAAGAAAATGATTGTCGTCTGATCAGATTTGTTAAGCCTTGTTTTATTATCAGCTGTTCAAGACCTTGGTTATACTCTAAATCTCTATCTGACATTGGACTGCCGACAATTGTGAAATCACAGTAATCAAGTAATTCTGGATAATTTTTTTTTATCCAACCAATTGCGTTAATCAAAATATCTGTGCCTTTTATTTTTGCGATTCTACCTGCCCATAAAAAAAATAATTTATTATTCTCTAAATTATTTTTCTCTTCACCAATTTCTACTCCAACTCCGGTTATATAATTTCCAAAGCGAGGACGAGAAAATGAGTAGTTTTTATAATGCTCTTTCATTAAAAATTTTGAATTAAAAAGGATGGCATCTACAGGGAAAATAGTTGCAATTTTATCCAACCAACCACCAACTGGTCCATGCTGAAACCACACGGTCTTTATATTTAAAAAAAGTGTTGCCCACCAACCAACGATAACAGAATAAGGCATTGTAAAGTGCACTAATAAAATTTTGTGCTGCCTAATAATTCTTCTTATAAAAATAACTGTTTTTAGTACTGATATTATATTTTTTAATTTGATTGAAAATGGTAACAAGATGGTCTTTACTCCTTGTGCCTGTAAGATATCCATCGCCGGACCGAGAGAAAAAAATATTACAATAGGTTCATAGTTTTTTCTTTTTAAATGATCAATGCATGTATTTACTACAAATTTTTCCGCACCACCGAGATAGCCATTTGGACAAAGATATAAGATTTTTTTTATCACGACCATAATCCTTTAACGATAATTTTTATTATGCCTGTAATATGCCTTTAACCCAATCGCGACCCAAAACCAATAAAAAAAAGATACAGGGTTATAAGGAATAGAAATGGCCCCCCAATTTGCAAATGTAATCGTCACCGTTACGATAAAAGAAACCACTATTATGCGATAACTTTCATGATCTTTGCGATGCCACACTTTTAAGAGAGCTTTCAATATATATATCATCATACCAAAAATTATTAACAAATAAAAGGCCCCCCCAAATCCAAGTTCTGTAATAATAAAAACTACCAAATTATCCAAAGTCCAAAAAGTGTGCGCAGAGATCAAAACATCTGGCATTAATTCACGTCGCTGTAAAAAAGACGATAAAAAACCGGTGGCCATTCCTGGTCCGATTCCTAAAGGGTGTTCTTTAAGCCTGTCGTGTATTTCTGAAAATACAACAAGAGGGCCAGACCGTCCGACTCCCTTTTCTTTAAGCATCACCAAACGATTTACGCTAGAATCCAAATCAAACTGCTTTATAGTATCGTCATCCAATTGCGATACGGTAATAAAAAATATGAAAATACAAATAATTGCACCTGATATAAATTTTATAAATGTTTCGAGTTTCTTTTTGGGACCAAGCATCCATAAAATGTATATTCCTGAGATAATCAAGATATGTTGAATAAAATTTGTTCTAACCTGAGAAATAAATAATGTGGCCCAAGAGATCGTTATCAATAAAGGAAAAATGATTTTTTCTATTCTTGTTTTATATGCAAGTAAAAAATTAAATCCAATTGTTAGATAAAAAAAAGTTCCTGCGACTCCATAGGCAAAAGTTGTTCCAAAAGGTCTAAATAGTTCATTTTGAAATAAGGCAAACTTATGCAGTGTCAAATATAAAGGACTTATTAAAGTTAAAAACTCATAGCCTCCCATATATTTTTGATGAATACACAAGGCCCCTTCTAATATCATTATTAAATTTATAAGCATTATTAACCTGCGTCCGTAATTGCCCTTAAAACTCCATCGTTCTATTAAAAAAACAAGAAATAATAAGCAGGGAAAAATATAATATTTTACAGTTGCAAAAGATGGCAAAACCCCGGCCCCAAGAGGATTAAATAAAGAGACAAAAAACCATAAAACATGCAATCCAAATAAAATTAGAAAAAAAAATGGCACTTGGTTTAATATAAATTTTTTTTTCCTTTTGGTTTGTTTTAGCGTATTCAAAAAATTAATACTAATAGTTTTTACAACAGCAATACCAGCTGCTAAATCAAAAACGATACGAAAAAATGGAGAATATCCCCACAGGATACGCCCTTGTCCTTCAATAAAAAAAAGCATCAGTAAAAAGAACAGCGATCTATTAAAAGAAAATCTCAGTGTCGCGGCTATTGTCATAAATGATAGCAAGGCAAATAATTCTTTTAGAAAAGGAGAGCCATAAAAATTTAGGGAAAAATACAAAAGATAAAGTACAAGATAAACTTTAAAAAAAAATTTAAACGACCTCCCCTGCACAAAAACTCCCAACAAAAAACCGACTAAAAAGATACAAATTCTATAATCGTTTGGATATTTTTATTGATCTTCATATTTTATGCTATCATTATTTATATACTTGTCACGATTTATTCCTAAGACCACGCAAGAAACTATTTATGGTATGAAAGGTAATAAATGATTAATAAGAAAATTGTTATTATTTCTCCGAATTTTTTTCCTATGAAAGATGGATTAGGAGGACATACCAAGGAATTAAGTCTAGAACTAGAAAAAAAATTTCAATCTGTTTACATCATTACTTCATACGACATGAAGCTTCATGCTGACCACCTAAATACAACAATTTTTCCCCATATAAAAAAATGGAACTTATATGGATTCCTACAAGTATTTAAGTTGATAACAAAAATTAGGCCAAATATTGTATTCATTCAATACCTACCATTTTTATATGCCAAAAAGGGAGGAATTAATTTTTGGATTATTCTTTTTTTTGTTGCACTAAGATATCTCACGCCTGCCCAAATACATCTTTACTGTCATGAACTGTTTTATCCTTTTGAGTGTAAATTAAAATCTATTGTAATGCACTTTTCACACAAGATTATGTTATACGGTATTGCGATCAATTCAGATATTATATTAACCACAACCAAGAGATTTCAAAACTATCTTCAAAAAATATTCTTTTATAAAAAAATACATCACCTTCCAATTGGTTCCAACATCAACACCATATCAATAACGGAACATGAGATCGATGAGTTTAAAAAAAAACATTTGATAGATATTACAAAAAAATGGTTTGTATTATTTGGCATGCCACATCCATCTAAAAACTATCAAGCAATTGTTGACATCTTTTGCTTGAATCATATTAAAAATCATGCAGGACTAATTCTTGTTGGTACAAGTGCCGAGGAACTAGATAAATCAAATATCAAAAATTTCACTGCACAAAATATTCTTATTTTGGGCAAACTAGAAGACAAGGAGATAAATATTGTATTTTCTTTTTGTCACTTTATGATCTCATATTTTTCCGATGGAATTTCCACTAGGAGAGGTTCTGCTTTAGCTGCTCTCTCAATGGGATTACCGTTAATAACAACGTGGTCAAAAAACTCTGAGAAAATATTTTTAAATCAAAGTTTTATTGAACTTCTACCTACCGATCAAAAAGAATTTAGCGATGCTCTTATTCAATTCATACAAAAAAAACAAACCAAAAATTACTGTAAAAGTGATATTTTAAATTTTTCAAAAAAACACTTTTACTGGGAAACAATTATTAAAGATTATTTATACATAGTATATGCAAAAGAAAAATAAAACATGAATATAAATAGTATAAAAAATATTCTACATATTGCGGCCTATTTGTTTTTGCTTTCATTACCTGCTATATGCGTAAAAGATAGACATTTTTCCATGGTTGGAACTTACAAAGTATTTCTTTCAATGATGTTTTTAATACTTCCAAGCATTGCCCTTCGGATTAACATAAAAAAATATTTACTTATTTTATCTCCGCTAATTTTTATTAGTACTATTGAAGTTGGTTTCTATATTATTTTCAAATCCGCAACCAACATCGATTCCTACGCCTCAATTATGGCCACTACCCCAAAAGAGTCGTGTGAAATTTTACAAATTTTTCCAATTAAAAAACTTTGGTTAATCAAGTTATATAATGGGCTTGTGATCTATTTGTTAGTCAA
>CAZCDT010000007.1:31894-68408 GCA_964497525.1 uncultured Bacteriovoracaceae bacterium | reverse complement strand
TACACGACTAATCCTCATAATCCTTCATGTCGGATTGCAGAGTTAAAAGCATTAATTCAAACATTGCATCAAAATGGTCTTGGTGTAATTATGGATGTTGTATATAACCATATCTATCACGCCTCTTTTTTAGAAAATATTGCTCCAGGATGTTATCTAAGAAGATATCCTGATGGCACAATTTCACAAACAACAGGAGCAGGCCCTACGATTGAAGATCGCAATTTAATGGTTCGAAAGCTAATAATAGATTCTTTGCTGTATTTTCAAAATGAATTTCATATCAACGGATTTCGATTTGATCTAATGAGTTTTCATGATCATCAAACAATGATTGAAATAAGAAAAGCTCTCGGTGAAGATGCTATTTTATATGGCGAAGGTTGGGATTTTACAGATCTTTCAAAAGATCGGGCCACGACAAAATTTAATCTACCAAAAGAAATTGATCTTGGAGTTTTTAACGACACTTCAAGAAATAGCTATACAGGAGAAATGCTAAACCAAGGTTTTGTTCAAGGAAAATGGGAAGAGGCCTTAAGAGTTAAAGCAGGAGTTATTGCTGGTATAAAAAATTATCCACTAGATTACAATGATGATGGACATTTAGATGTCATTATTGATCAAAATCCATATCACCTTTTTGCGGACACTCCTCTAAACTGTATAAACTATTTAAGCATTCATGACGGCTTTACTTTATGGGATAAATTAAATCTCTCAATGCCCGGAGAAGTTGTCTTTAAAAAAAAGATTTTTAAAATGGCACTAGCAATGCTTTTAACTTCTCAAGGCCCTCTTGTTTTAGAAGGTGGTGTTGAGATGTGTAGATCAAAGCCTCTAGCTCCAAATGATCCAAACAAAGATCGAGCACATAGTTCAAATCATGCTTTTGTTGAAAATAATCAGACTCACTTTCACGAGAATAGTTATCGCTCTCCAGACACGACAAACATGTTTGACTGGAAGAGAGCAAAAAACTATCAAGAAATTTTTAACTATCTACAAGGATTAATTGCTTTAAGAAAAAATATCCCCGCTTTTTGCTATAAAGCAAGTTCTGAAATTGCTTGTGGAGTTCGATTCGTTTCGGAACAAATTCCCAATTCAAAAAGATATGATCTAAAAGATAATGCTAGATTTAGTTTTTGGTCAGAGGTTAACGATTTTACTTTAGAATTTATAAATGGGCCGCCACTAAAAAAAGTTTATCTTGTAGGTGAAGTTCATAACGGCCCAAGCACCAATCCCAATGAAAATCCATATCACTTTACTTTTGACTCTGAAGGGTATGGAAAAATTCATTTTACAAAAGAGCAGGTACAACGATTTAACCTAAATGCTTGGGGAAACAACAACGCTTTAAAAGTAAAACTTATCTATACTGCTGGGATATGGGATTATCTAGAAAATGCTTATACAAACAGTGGTAACAACGCGATCTGGCCAGATGCAATAAATAAAAAAACAGGCAAAGCAACTGTTGATCTTTCAGTCATAAATGCTCTGGCCGGAGATTATGATTACAAAAACACAGGTTATGTAGCTTTTACTATTGATAACAAAATTTTACCTCCAACAAATAAAACACTCACCTCTTATGAAAAATTTCTTGTTGTATATAATACAAGAGATAGTTATTTAAATTTTAATTTTGAAGAATTACTATTATACAAAAAGAAAGATCTATTTTTAGATGGGCATAATGCATCTCTTACTCCTATAAAAAGAAGCTCTGTAGAATTTTTAAAAGATCAAATAAGAATTCCAGGAAAGAGTGTTATTATAATTGGGTTAGGAAATTAACCAACCTCTTTTAAAATCTTTTCCGCCCAATCAGGAACTTCAAAATTACTTTTTGGAAAAGGAAGTTTATTAATAACAATTTCTTCGAAAAATTTTGGAACATATCCGCACGGAACCATCTCTCCTATAATTTTCCCCGTCTGTGGATCTTTTCCTGTTTGAAGCCAACGAAAAATATCACGACTTATATATCGCCCATGGTCATCAACTCCTAAAATTTCTGAGATATGAGAGACTCTTCGACCACCATCATGAAAACGAGCGCATTGAACAATAACTTGCATTGCAGAAGCCACCATTTTTCGAATCGCATCTGGTGGTATTTTTATATCACCCATAAGACAAAGAGTTTCAAGTCTAATACAAGCATCAACAGGACTATTGGCATGAACCGTTCCCATACTACCATCATGTCCTGTATTCATGACCTGAATTAAATCAAGGGCCTCATCTCCTCGAACCTCACCAACAATTATTCTATCAGGTCTAAGTCTCATCGCAGACTTCACAAGTTCTCTAATTCCAATTTCTTTAATACCTTTACTTGGATCTTCTTTGCGCGTTTCAAAATTCACAACATGTTCAGCATTAATTTGCAACTCTGCTGCATCCTCTATGATTAGAAGCCTTTGTGTTTTTGGAATCCTTCCTCCAAGCACATTAAGCATACTTGTCTTTCCTGAACCTGTTCCTCCTGAAACAATTAAATTTTTTCCTAAGAATACACAAACATCTAAAAAGCGCGCCCCTATTTGAGAAAGAGAACCAAAATTAATTAAATCTTTAAGTGTTAATTTCTCTTTAGAAAACTTTCTTATTGCAACCGTGGTTCCATTCTTTGCCATTGGTGGCAAAACAGCATGAATACGACTACCATTTGGAAGTCTTGCATCAAGCCGAGGATTATCTTGATCGATAATTCTTCCAACAGACTGAGCAATTGATCTAATCGCAGACATCAGCGCATCTTCATCTGCAAACTGATTAGGAGTTTTATAAACTAATCCTTTTTTTTCAATAAAAATATCTTTTGGTCCGTTTATCATAATTTCAGTAACCTGCTCATCATCGAGCAAATCTTTGATCGGTTTTAAAAAATTAGAAATTGCATCACTAAATACCGAAGTCATTTTTTTCTACCTTCTAAAAAAAATTACTAGTTAGGACGCCATACTTTCGGCTTTGCTGATGCCACGCTACGAGTTGCGTCCTGAGCTTTTGCCAATTTTTTATTCGGTAAAACCATTATCGTTCCAGAAATAGATCCAACTGGACAATGGAAAGTATATTGGCCAGGTTTTTCAAACTGTACAGTTGTCTCAGTAATCTCTCCTTTTTTAGCAGAGATAAAAACATTTTGATCTCTAAGCATAAAACAACTAGGCTCCTGAGTTGTTGAAGTAAGATATATTTTTATCTCTTCTCCAACAAAAGAAATAATTCTTTGTGGATAAAATCCATCTTGATTTACAATAATTGATGCCTCTCTTTTGGGTTTAATCTCTGGTGCTGCATAATCAAATGAAATAAGGAAGGGCAATACGCAAAAAATCAAAACAGTACCAAATAAATTTTTCATAAAAGATGCCTCCCAATAAACGGCCTATGGCAAAATATTTTACGAAAGACTTATCGGCAGCACATCTACAAATCTTGAGTTATTTCGTCTATTATTTTTCTTAAGCAAAGAATTCTATTTTTAAAACAATAAGTTAACACAACTAACGCAACTGGGGATAAGCACCAGAAACCTCTCGCCAAATATTTACAAAATCCCAACCACTAAGTGGTGCTCCAGATGCTTGAGTCTTGAAATAATTTAAAGGCGATGATCCGCCTACATCAATCGCTGTTGCAACGTTACTATTATCATTAATATCTCCACCACTAATATTTACAATTGGTGAATTAGAATTAAAGTAACATGAATTTACAAAAGCACTTGAATGTTTGTTTGTAAGTGCTGCAATAGTAATTAATGAATCCCCTGAGCCCGTAACCTCGCCAACAGAAAAAGAATTAGAAATTGTTCCACTGGCTTGATTTCCAACAAGTCCTGCAACATATGCAACATCCGAGGTAACATTGCCAGAAGCATAGGTCTTGTCAATTGATGACAAGTCCATACGACCAATTAACCCTCCAACACTATCGGAAGTTGCAGTTACATTTCCAGCAGAATAGCTATTAGATAACATCGTTGTGCTTTTTAACCAACCAACAAGTCCACCAACTTTTTGATTTCCTAATACTGCTCCAGTCGCTGATGCCTTGGTTATAAGTGTCGCTCCATGAACCATTCCAACTAATCCTCCAACGTAGTCATTTCCTGTGATTGAACCAAAAGAAATGGCACCTGTAACAGTTGAACCAAAACCAACATATCCTGCGATTGAACCGATATAATCATATCCTTCAATCGAAATACCGGAGCGCACGTTGCTTAAAACCAAATTACTAAAACCGATTGCTAAAACACCGCCAATGGCAGAATTAGCGCTAATTGTTCCAGATGTAATTTGAATATTTTCAAGAGTTGTTCTGTTTAAGGCGGTACCAATTAAAGAACCAACTCTGGTATTGCCGACAATATAAACACCACTCATATTGAGATCATGAATTTTTGCTCCCGCTCTTGTATATTTAAATATCCCAACGCTATCTTCGCTATCGCTACTATAATTAAATCCAGAAATAGTTTTATTATTTCCATTAAACGTACCACTAAATGCTAAAACATCTGATTGCCCTATTAAATTAAAATCATCATCACTAAAACTACCCAAATTTATATTATTCATTAACTTGAAATTTTTATCTAAATCTTTGTCATCAAGGCCTATATTATTTAACTGCTCTGCTGTCTCAATTTCAAAAGGATGATCTAGTGATCCATCTATATCTGGTAGTCCACTATTGGCATAACGCTTTTTAAGCCAAACCGTATCTGATTTTATGGAACCTAAAACTCCATCAACGTCGCTAGCGACCACCATAACATTCAATTTTTTATTTTCAAGCCCTGCAATCGCTACGTTTTTAAAATAATACTTCTGCGCCAAATTCACTTCCATAGCAACAGATGTCCCAAGTGTTGGGATACAAGAAGAATTAGTACTTGCGTCGCAATAGTAGAATATTGCAGAACTATTACTGTTGCTATCTCCAGCATATTGCAAATAAACCTCTAATCCTGTTTCACTTGTTTTTGTCGATGGAATATCTAAATCATAAATAGTTGTCTTATTACCAACCTCCCATTTTAATACAGGAGTATGATCTGATAACTCATCCCACACTAATGAAAAATCCCATTGATTCATCGGAATACTATCTGCATCGTAAAAATATAAAGGTGTTGTCGACATGTTTACAGCTAAAGCAGCACTTCCTTGCTGAGCAACTGTTCCAAGATCGTTGTTATAAACTGTTGCATAGTTAGAATATCTATTTCCAGTATATGCTCCGCTAGGATTACTTACAAAAGCTCCAGGATAACCAACACCAAAGACATCAGAGAGAGTAAAAGAGTTTTCAACAACCCCAAAATCATTTCCAACAAATCCTGCAATATAGGTTAAATCAATGCTATTAGAACTAACAAATCCCTTAGCGTATGAACGTCTAATAACTCCAGTACTTGTATTATAGCCTGCAAAACCTCCAATACCAGATCCGGACAAAGACACCACGGTTCCTGTTGCATATGAGTCATTTATGGTGGCCCTATTTTCACCAACAACTCCACCAATAAATGAATTTCCTGTTAAATTAATTTCAGAATGCGATGTCTGTAAAATCGAGTCCTCGGCAATAAAACCAACCAGACCACCAACTCTAATATTTCCAATAACAGTTCCCTGCGCATAAGATCTTTCAATCATGGCCGCATCAACTTCTCCGGCAATCGCTCCAACATCATTGCGACCTTTAAAGTTCACATTTTTTAGCACTACATTTTTTATCGTTGCACCACCGACGACATAGCCAAACATTCCCACCCCGTCGCGGTTTTCATCATCAAAACTTAATCCAGTTATCTGGTAACCATTGCCATCAAAGTATCCTCTAAATGGTGCATAACGATTTCCTCCAATAACTTTATATTGTGTTCCACTGTATGCACTCATATCTATATTTGCGACAAGTTTAAAATATTTATCCATATCCTTGCCATCTATTCCAATTCTATTTAATTCTTCTGCAGTTGCAATCTCAAAGGCATTTGCAAGTGTCAATCCATCGATACTTCCCGTACCGGAATTATTGTAACGTTTTTGTAATGTGAGTGAAATTTCTAAAGGAGAACCACTTACACCATCCGCATCAGATGCTATCGCACAAACCTTTAATCTATTTCCTGTATATGCACCAAGTCCACTAACACTTAAAGAAAATATTTTCTGGGCCGCATTTCTTGTCATGCTTCCCGCTGAGACACCACTAGTGCAAACACAGTTTGCATCAGCTGTAGCATCGCAATACCGAATTATTACAGAACCACTACTATTGCTATCGCCAAAATATTTCACGTAAGCATCAAAACTTGTATCAGTAATTCTTCCACCATCATATAGATCATAAATTGTAAGAGCATTGCCAGAACTTCCCTGCCATGCAAAAATAGGAGTGCTATTAGGAAGGGCCGTCCATGTTGTAATAAAATTCCATGATGTCAAAGGAGCATTGGCTGCTGTATAGAAATAATTTAATAATACATTACTCACATCAACACCAACACCATAATCATCTTGCGAGCTAATTTCTCCATAATTAGTACTTAATACTGCTTGCCGTAAATTATAATAATTACCACTATAGCTTGCATTATCATTACTGCCAATTAAGGCTCCTATATATCCCAAACCTAAAACAGAAGCATCCGTAAAGGAATTACTAATCGTTGAGTAGCGATTATATCCAATTAGCCCTCCAATTAAATTTCCTACTCCGTTTACCGTTCCCGTAAAATAACTGCGAGCAACAGTTCCTGTGTTATTTCCTGAATTTTGTCCGTCGTTTTTACCGACTAGGCCACCAATATTATCCCCACTTAAAGAATTAACACTGCCTTTTGCGTAGACATCACTCATGATCCCACGATTAAGACCAATAAAAGCTCCAATTGAGGCATTTGCATTAACGCTAACATTTGCATAACTTTTAATAATATTTGATGGTGATGCAGAAAAACCTACTAACCCTCCTACGATATTACGCCCCGTGATACTTCCTTCTGCTCCACAGTTTTCAATTAAACCTCCACTCATTTCGCCAACAAGAATTCCACTAATATCGCGTCCCGAAATTGTAGCATTTAAAATTTGTAAATTAGATATTTTTGCTCCTTTACCTAAGAAACGAAACAGCCCCAGGTTATCTAAAGCTACATTGCTGTAGCTAAAATTACTAATTTTATAACCATTACCATTAAAATTTCCTCTAAATGGTTTTTCCCTTGAAACTCCAATCAAATTAAAATTAGTTTCATTATAACCTGTTAGATCAATATTTGCCGTTAGTTTAAAAAACTTATCTAAATCTCTATCGTCTTTTCCAATATTATTTAATTCTTCAGCGGTAGAAATTTCAATGGCAGTAGCAGGAGTGAGACCATCTCTATCAACATTACCAAGATGAAGTCTATTTTGTAATTCTATACGGCGTACACTCATTAAACTTCTGCCATAGTTGTTTTCAAATTTTAAAGCATAGTAGCGATATGCTGTGTTATTAGATATAAGCAAATACTTTGGATCTACAACATCAGCATTTATATGTTGATCAAATGTTAAAACATCAGGAACAATTTTTGTCCAACCTGTATCAGTTGCCCACGTCAAGTTGTTAAATGATGCAGCATCATTTGTTCCCCATAAGGTAAAATTTCTCGCTCCGCCATCAGTAAGAGAGCCAACGCTATGTCCATTCTCATAATAAATACGGTTTATAATATTTGCTGATCCAATATCAATGTGAAAACGTTGATTACTACTATTTCCCCACAAACTGACCCAACAATTATTGGTATCACCACCTGTTAATGAGGTTGAAGGATTTGTTGTCAACCATGGTTCAAAGCCCCCACCAAGACTCGATGTTACTTTCACATAACTATTGTTAAAATCTGGAGGATAGTTTGAATTCCATTGATAAAGTTGTGCATAACGTGCTGCCAAACCAAAAGTTCCTGTCAGCGTATTACCGATTACACCATCAGGATCTGTTGCTGTAACACTAAATTTAATCGTATGTCCGGCCATACCGGCATCTAAACCTACAACAATCGCGCTATAGATATAATCCCCTCTTGTCATTGCAACATCATTCACCGGAATACAGCCAGCACCTTCTGAGGTAATATCACAATACCTTAGCGTCATATCTCCATCACCATCTATATCACCGTAAAATGTCGTTTGTATTTCAAAACTATTTGAAGTGATTTTTGTTGATGGAATAATAAGTGAGTCAATGGTTAATTTTTCGTCGTTTTGTATGCGTAAAACAGGAAGAGCATTTCCTCGCTCTACCCATACATTATCAAAATCCCAATTACTAAGAGGTAAATTATCTTTTTTGTAAAAATAATCTGGAGAGCTAACTCCACCAACATCGACGGCCATAGCCAAATTAGTAAGCATATTAACCGCAGCAGAACTTGTATTAGCAACCTGTGAACGAGAATTAAAAAAGCCCTCATTAACTGTTGCCATTGCCGCGAGCAAATTACCATAATAATTACCAACATAAGTGCCAGAGGAAAATACATCTGCATTTGCAAAAGAATTAGATGTAGCTCCACGTCTTAAATAACCAAAGAGTCCTCCAGCGACATCGGATATCGCAGACACTTTTCCTGTCGCATATACTCTTGATACGGCGCCATCCTTGTAACCAATAAGTCCTCCAGCATTGCTTAGAGATTCAACATTTACATGTGCAAAGCAATCCTCAACTACAGAAGGATTTCCTTGATTACCAACTAGTCCTCCGGCATTACTTCCTGTAGCGACTACGGTTCCGGTGACAGCGACTTGTGAAACTGAACCACCAAGCATCTCTCCCACGAGTCCTCCAACATCACTATTACCGCTAACAGAGAAAGAAAGTAGTTGTAGTTTTTTTATCACCGCACCATTTCCTGTAACTCGAAATAGACCGACATCGCTTGCTGCAGCATTGCTATAAGTAAAGTTAGACAAGCGAAAACCTCGTCCATCAAATGTTCCGATAAAAGGATTTGCTAAAGTACCAATAAGATTAAATGCCGTACCTGTAAATCCAGATAAATCAAGATCATTCATTAATTTGAAATATTTATTAAAATCTCCACTATTTTGACCAATACTATTTAACTGATTCGCTGTACAAATAGTGTATGCAGTGTCTGCGCTTAAACCATCTCCTCCACTACTTGAATTGGCATAAGGAGAATCTATTAGTGCAGCTCCAGAGCAGTAATCACTGATTGTAATTAAGGCAGTATCATCTATTAAAGAGGCGTGATCTGCTGTTATAAGAGTTGTTCCGTTTGTCGTTGCACTAAACTCTTTTGTCGACGAAGGTAGTGGAACATAAAATAAATTATTATTATCTGTCTGCCAATCAACTAAAGAGAGAGATTTAAAATTACCACCCGCAGTTCTTGCAACAGCATAAGCAACAATATCGTCTCCGATACTTATACTTCTACCATCTAACTCTGCTCCAAATCCAAGTGGACTATCTTCAATTACAACTCTGACTGCCGGCTCTCTTACCTCTATAAAACCAGTATAGTCGCTTGTTAAACCTGCTTTTTCAATTTTTACTCTGCCAGTACCATTATTAGAGGCCGTAAACGTGCAGTAATCATCAAGAGCAACACAATTCCCAATTCCGTCTGTAACACTCCATATACCATCTGTGACTGTTGAAACCAAATCACCATTAACATCTTGTGAAACTGCATAAAAAGTTCTGGTATCATTTACTTCCATCTCATCATCTACAACCTCTGTGCTACCTCCGGTTGTTGTAACAACTTTTAATTTTGTTGCAGGGCCAATTGCAACCGTAATATTTCCTGTAAGATCTGTTAAATCTCCAGACGCACCTGCGTATACTGCTCTAACTTGTGCTGTCCCCCAAGCGTTGGCCCGAAATGCTGTACTTGTTCCCATGGATGGCAAGAATATTCCAACCGAGTCTCCAACCAGTGACCATGACGAAGCAACAAGACCTGTAAAATCTCCATTTACATCAAAACCACAAGTGTAAAGTTGTACAACATCATTTTTGATATAATTACCAGTTGTATACTCAGTCCAAGGAGAATTTTGTGTCGTAGTAATTTTTATCGAAGTAGGTAAACCTACTGCCACAGTAAAATTGCCCGTACTATCATTAAATCCACTACCATCTGCTCTTATCGTTGCAGTGCCTAAAGTATCTGCGGTAAAAACGCTAGAGCTTCCCAAGGCCGGAGCAAGAGCACCAATATCGGTTCCAACAATCGACCATGTGGCATCTGTGGCCTCGTAGTTTGTTGCCAAATCTCCAAGAGAATCCAAATAAACAGCGTACAAGTTTCTAGTATTTCCCTTTACAAAATTTGCAGTGGTTACTTCTGTAACACTTGTTGGAGATGTCACAATTTTTAATGATGCACGCGCACCACTACTGACTCTAATATCTCCTGTTGAATCTCCATTTAAGGTTGGATGCGTAACACTGATCACACCAACTCTATTAGAACCTGCTGATCTAAATACAACACTTGATGCTCGATTTGTCGCAGTATCAGAAGGAGTGAAAGTTCCTGCACTATTTGTAACAGTCCAGCTAACATTGGCAGCATCAATCAACACATCATCAGTATCAAATGAACAGGCATAAAAAGTGACATCGGTATTCCAAGCAACGCGAACCACGCCCACTTCTGAGCCGGTGGCACAAGGGCCATCATAAATTTTAACTCTAATTGGCCCATCTGGAAGTATGGGATAACCAACCCCAGGACGCTCAAGCCAAGTGCTGGCAAAATCCCAACTGGCAAGTGGTGCATTCGTCTTCTCATAGAAATAAGAATCCTCTGTTCTTTCAGTGCTGATCGCCGCATTCGCATTAGTACCACCAACGCCAGCATTAGTAAGAACTGAATCACTTAAATACGAAAGATTACTTGATGTTAAATTTGCATCATAAGTTCCAATAATTCTTGCGACATTGTTTGCCGCAGAATTTCCACTAACATTAGCAGTAGTAAAGCTATCTTTTATGAGAGCTTTTTGCCCAAGTGTCATAGCACCGACAAGACCACCAACAAAAGTTGTTCCGGTAACAAAACCTGTGGAGTATACACGCTCAAACCCCGGCATATGAGACCAGTGAGAGCCATTTAGAAGCCCGACAGCACCACCGACTCCTGTCATTCCAGAAATAGTGGCATTAGCAAAAGAATCCACAAGAGTACCGGACGCTGTAGGAGTACGTGAGTATATTTGCCCAACAAGACCACCTGTATTACTACCTGTATTGTTTATCGTTATTCCATCTACAAATATTTTCTTAATTGCTCCATTTGCAATTGTATCCACATAACCCACAACTCCACCGACATCACTGCTTCCTGTAATAGTTGCTCCTGTCACACTTGATCGTTCCAGGGCCAGATCCCACAAAACATTTCCAATAAGACCTCCAACTCGATCAGTACCAGAAACTGATGTCGTCGAATTAATTTTCTTTAGATACATAGAGCGCGTTGCTCCAAATACTCCACCAGAATAGCCATTTGAACTACTGACTGTACCAGATGCGGTAATGGTGCTACCTGTCGCTCTCATTCCTACTCCAACAACTCCACCTATTCCTTTATTTCCTGTTATGGTACTATTAACAATTGAAATATTTTCTAGTTGTGTTTTTTCTGCACTATATCCGGCCCAAAGACCAAGAAGTGCACCAACATTTTTCTGTCCGATGACAGAGGCATTTTCTATTTGCAGATTCTTAATAACAGAACTTTCATTGATACTTCTAAAAAGTCCCACGTGATTAGTGGTGGGCGCATTAATGGTCATATTGCTCAATTTAAAACCTTGCCCATCAAACTCACCCACAAAACCATTTACTGGATTATCGCTGCCAATCATATTTAAAGGACAACCAGTAAGATCAATATCACCTGTTAACTTAAAAAACTTATCCCAATCTTTATTATCAAGGCCAATGCTACTTAAATGATCACAAGAAGATATTTGAAATGCACTAGCAGCACTAAGTCCTGTTGCACTTCCTGAATTAGCATAACGAGATTTCATTACCACACTATCGGTTAGTGCACGGTCAATAATATAAGTCACACCGTTGGGGTCGCTAACCACAATTTTTACTTTTAATTTCTTTCCTTCCATCCCCACCGTTATCACTTCACCACTAAACTCTCTTTGTGCCACATTTTTAGTTAACACAGTAGGAGAAGCATCAGTCATAGGATCACATTCTGGTGTACTATTGTCACACTCATAAGCTGTTACTACAGCATCATTATTTTGATCTCCTACAAATTGCACGTGAGGAGTATAGCTATCGCTATCCGTTTCAGTGGTCGGAAAAGTTAACTTGTGAATAGTGATATAATCTTTTTGATCTAGTCCTTTAGGTAAAGGAGTGTTGTCGGGAAGCTCTAACCAAGTGTTCACAAAATCCCAAGTATTTAAAGGTGGGTTTGTTGAACGATAAAAATAATCATATGGCGCAGCATGACCTACATCAACTTTGGTCACTCCATTAACCGGTGCGGAGCAATGAATTTCTCGTGAATTATAATCAAGAGTATCTACGCTGTTATATACACTCAAATTAACTGTTTTACGTCCATCAAAGTAATTATTTAACAGAGTTCCACTACGTGCAAATGGCGTAATTGCACATCCACTAGCATGTTGAGAATATATTTGGACATCCGTAGTGCTAAAACTATTATTTATCTGTCCAGCAATATTACTGGCGAATCCATAAAACAATGTATTCAGACCATACACAGTACTTACACTGCCTTTGGTATAAGTATTTGCAACACTAATTCCACTGGGTACTTGCATAGTCAGAGCAGCATATCCATTTTCCAGATCCTGAGAACGTTGCGACACGCTGCCAACAAATGCCACATCTTTAATATTGCCAGCTTGACCAGCGACGCCTGCAATAAATGACTCACTACCACTGATCGATCCCGAGACCAACGATCTCTCCAGCAATGAACCGTTGTCCGCAACAGCATAAACACCACCGATACCATTTTTTGCATACCCATACCATACACCTCCAATTCCCGTGACCGACAATTCTGTAAAATAATTATCTAAAATACTGCATTGAGCACAAATTGCAACAAGTCCTGCTGATCTTGCATAAGCATTAATGGTTGTTTTTTGCCAATGAATATCTTTTATTATTCCATTACATACGTTGCTAATTGGAGCGATATTCGAATCTCCGCCTTTATCTATAGATAAATTTGAAATTATATGCCCTTGGCCATCTAGTTGTCCTTGAAAACAATTTTCCGGAGCAGAACCAATAATATTAAAATTAACTCCTGTCATATCTATATTTGAAACAATCTTAAAATATTTATTCCGGTCCTCTGGATTTAACCCTATGCGATTAAATTCATCTTTTGTCTCTATTTCATATGCAGTCTGTGGAGTTAGGCCATCAACATCTGGATCACCATAATTTTTATATCTTTTAACAAGAGTAAAGGATGTTGACTTCGGTGATCCTTCCACTCCATCGACATCGTTTGTTACAACTGATAATTTTATATTTTTACCACTATAAGCACCAAGGTCTGTGACCGTTCCAATATACTGTCCACCATCCACTTGCAGCAGTGTAGAGCCAAAAGAATTACTTACCGGATCACAAGCTGGATTGGCGGTAGCATCGCAATACCATGCTTTAACTTCTGCATTGTGATTATTATCTCCATAATAACCCACCACAACAGTGAACTTATCTGATAGAATATTTTCAATATTTAAGCTTGTTATATGAATAAAATTTAAATCATTATACCAACGAAGACTAGGATAACTATTTTCTTTTTCAATCCATACATTATCAAAATCCCAAGTATTTAATGGTGAATTACTTTTACTATAAAAATATTTTGAATTAACATTTAATCCTATCCCAGTGGTTGCTGCAGTGGCCTCCCCACTGTTATAATTAAATAAGGCACGATTTGTATTATAATAATTATTGCTACAAGCAGCACACTCTGGGCCAATATATCTTATTGCTGGATGATTACTGATTATATCTTTATCAACAAAACTATTTGTTAATTGGATTGAATTTTCTCCTAACCCATATATACCCCCAAAATCAAACGCCCCATAGTAAATCCAGTAAGGGTTTAAAGAACCCTTTAAAAGACCTGTTGAATAAACACGATTTAACTGTGATGCCCCTAAACTATAACCAATGATCCCCCCCCATCGTGCCAATGCACTTCCTCCTGCATTAAAGCTTGCATCAGTGAAGGAATCCTCAATAACTCCAGTATTGATGATCCCAGAAATCCCACCTCCAGATGTTACCCCTTTATACTCTGCTAATGAAATTGCCTGACGAACTGCTCCTCTAAATATGTTACCAACAATACCGCCAATCCCATCTGCCCCTGTCACGAGACCGCTTGTCATTGCCTTATTAATTTCTCCTTGTTGGTTCATAACACCAGCAATAATACCAACATTATTATTCCCCGATACATCAGCATTATGAATTATAATATTTTTTAATAACCCTGCATTATAACGCACCAATCCGACATTATCATTGGCACCACCAGCATATGTGAAATTAGAAATTCGATATCCGTTACCATCCAGTTGTCCGCTAAACACATTATTTGGATTACTGCCAGAATCACCAATTATATTAAAACTATTTCCCGTATAAGCAGATAGATCAATATTTGCAATTAGTTTAAAATATTTATCAACATCACTAAAATCTTTACCAATATTATTCAATTGCTCCGCTGTTGCAATTTCATAGGCAGAAGCTTCCGTTTTCCCGTCTATGCCAGCAACTCCTGAATTATTATAACGTTTAGCAAGATAAATGGTCCCAGAGATAGCATCCGTCCAAGGAACATCAGGATCAGTTGCAACTGCCTTAATTTTTAAAATATGTCCGGTATAAGCACTAAGTCCTCCGGCCAAAACCGTATAGGCACCCACTTCTCTATTCATTAAAAAGGAAGGACCATTTTCTGGAACACAGTTTATATTTTCAGTCTGACTGCAAACATAAAGCGTAACACTTGCATCTGCATTTTTATCTCCCATAAAACGAGCTTCTATTTTCATGCTTGAATTGGTTGTATCAATGTCTCCTTTTCCAATCCAGTAAAGATCAATCCTGTTGCTTTGATCCTGCCATGAAAAAATTGGTGGATCTTTAGCTCTTTCAACCCAAACTGTATCCCCATCATTCCATTGATCCATTGGGGCATTTGTCAAACTATTAAAATATGTGTGGGAAACATCCGTACCAATGTTTAAAGGATTCCCGAAAACGGCATTATTCCACAATTCTTGATATATGACGGTTTTTTTTGAGTTATAAAAATTATTAACATAGTTTGCGGCCGTCGTTACAGAGCTTTGGCTTGATGCTATATAACCAAATCTATCTGCTCCAAAACAACTGGCAGAAGTCCAGCTATTTTTAATACTTGAAGTACCTGTATTGGTTGCCACCATTAAAGATGATGGTGCATCATTAAAACTACTATCTCCTTTTAAAGTACCATGAACATATACTCTATCTATAAGTCCATCACTTCGATTCTCATCAAACAACATTGCCGCATTACCGATACTATAATTAAGGGATAAACCATATAGGTAGCTATCCACCATTTCACTGGCCGACAAATGTCTTGCAACACCTCCGAGATAACGAGATCCCGTAACAGAGCCAGAAAGCGATACTCTTTGCAAAAGAGATCTTGTTCCAATATTGTTTCCGATTAAGCCTAAATAGGTATTTCCAGACACTGCTCCTTGAAAATGCGAGTCACTGATTGTAGTTTTGTGCATATGAACTATAAAACCAGCGACATTATTTCTTGCCACCACATTTATTCCATACATTCTAATTCGCTCAAATGATGCCCCTGCCGTGGCCCCAAATAAAGCTATCTCATCAGAGGTAGCACCATTAAAAGTAAATCCTTTAATCATATATCCATTTCCATCAAAACTTCCGGTAAATGGATTCTCTAAATTACCAATTACATTGTATTGAGTTCCGGTAAAGACACTCATATCAATATCTGCAACAAGTTTATAGTGACGATTCCAGTAATCTGGTCTTGTACCGATATAATTCATACCAGCTGCCGAATCAATCTCTATAGCAGAATCAATACTTCTACCAGCAACTCCATACTCTCCAGAATTTTTAAACTTGGAAGCTAAAAGCACCGTTGTTTCAATTGATCCTCCAGAAACTCCATCTGGATCATTAAGAATAATTTTTACTTTTAAAATATGATTGCTGCGATCTTCATCAACAACAGGCACCCATGAACGATAATTTGGCCCTTGCTTTGCCATAACCACACTAGTTCCTGTTAAAGGGTTACAGGCAGCATTTAAAGTTTGATCACACCAATACAGTGTTGCACTGGCATCACTATCTGAATCTCCAATCACTTTTATTGAAAAATCAAAAGAGTTTTCTGTAGGTAAACTCTCTTCTATTAGCTCCTCAATAAACGTAGATTTTAAATCAACCATCCAATTTAAAATAGGATATCCATTATCTCGAAAACGCCAGTTGATAGTCGACCAAGATGACATTGGAGCATTTAGGCCAGAATAAAAATATTCATGTCCTACATCAATGCCTGTTCCATAAGTAATTAATGCAATTGGAGCTTCTAAATTATTCCTGAAGTGATTATATGCAGGAATACGAGTTGAATAGTAATTATTAGCAACACCAGCACCTGTTGAACCTCCTGCAATTATAGGATGAATTGTATATCTGCCTCCAATTACAATACTTGTCGTAAAGCTATTACTTAATTTACAAGCATCATTATTTCTATATCCTACAAGTCCTGCTGTATCCCACTGCCATGGAGAATAAATTCTTCCAGTTGAATAAACGTTTGATACCTCAACGCTACCTCCTCCCATATGCCCAAGAATTCCTGCTCTCTTATTCCCTTCTGTTGCGGCAGACACATATAGAGAACCACGGGAGTAACTATCTCTAATTTTAGATGTAGAATCAGCATATCCGACAATTCCACCAACATTTGTCACAGAAGTTTCTATATTTGTATAACTTGCAATTTTTTGCACAATACCACCCGACAATGATCCAACAACACCACCAACGGAGTTTCCGCCACGGATAGTACCTTTTGTAACTACTGACTCTACAGTGCCTGTATCTACTCGTCCTGCAACAATCCCTGTATCACTACCACCTAAAACATTTGCATTATTTACAAAAATATTTTTTACAGTTCCTGTTCCAATGTATCCAAATAATCCAACATGACTAACATTATTAGAATACGAAAAATTAGTTATTTGATTTCCTTCCCCATCATAAGTCCCGTTAAATTTTGTACCACTATTACCAATCCGATTAAACTGTGCTCCCGTATATGCAGATAAATCTACTTCTCCTTTCTGCTTAAAAAACTTATTCCAGTCGCCACTGGTTTGACCCAAGCGATCTAACTGCACTCCTGTACAAATTTCAAATGCAGTATCGACAGATAATCCATCAACTCCAGGAATACCAGAATTCGCATATGGAGAATTTGTAAGTCGTTCATCATGGCAATAATTAACAACTCTTAAATTTCCTATCCAATAACCATTTTCGCATACACCAGTTGGGCACAATCTACTTCTAATTGTAATCTGAGTGTTGCCAGCAACAAGTCCTTCAATTGTTTTACTAAGCGCAGAACCTGCATCAAAAGCAACATTTGCGTTGTTAATTTCCCATGTAACAGGAATAACTCCGATGTAGTCACCATTTTCTTCTCTTGAAATCGCATATAGATCTATTGTTTGACCAACTTCAACATGAATCGCAGAATTATTCAAATCAACTTGAACACCATTTCCATCGGCCTGCGTTTCTATCGAAATATGATCTGCCGTTGGCCAAACAGTAATAACTCCTGTTGAGTCATCGACCAAAGATGGATGATCTGCAAGTATCACTGCTGATAAACCAGAATTACCTGTTGCTGTAAAGATCGTTGACGTTCCTGTAACAGGAGCAATGGACCCTATTGCATCACCGACAATATTCCATGTAACTTCAACGTTCTCAACAAAATCTCCCTCTACATCTACAGATACAGCATATAGATTCATTGTGCCGTTGTGTTCTATATCTACAGCATCGATCTCATTTTTATGACTATTAAGAGCTTGTACAATTTTTATTCTTGTTGGATTGGTTGCATATACAAAAATCTCTCCCGTCGTAGCATCGGCCAAAGTATTATTATACGCTCGAATAGAACCCGTTCCTGAATGAATGGCCGTAAAAGTTGTACTACTTCCTGTTAGCGTTGAAAAAGTTCCAATATTATCACTTGTAATTAATCCCCAATTAACTGAAACATTGGAAATAAAATCACCATTTAAATCTTGTGCTACTGCATACAGATTATAGGTTGTTCCTTTTGCAATATTTAAGGTATTAACCTCAACACTTCCACCTGCCTGAGTAACTATTTTTATTTGAGTCGCTTTAAAGTCTGTAACCTTTATACTATCAGTCGAATCTTCTTCAAAGACTGCATGCGATGCCGTGATCGTACTCATCCCTAATGCCGACGCCGTAAACGTTGTAGTTGATCCCGTTCTTGTAGAGAAATTACCAATCCTTCTTCCGATTGACCAGGCAACAGAAACTGGACCTATCACATTATCATTTGCATCTAGTGAAATCGCATGCAAAGTTATGCTTTGATTTTTTGTCATGGTTGCCGAAGTATATTCAATATTTCCACCAGAAGTGGTAACAATTTTTACTTTTACAGGCTCTCCAACACCAACCGTAAAAACGCCTGTTGAATCAGTGCCTAAAGTTGCATGAGTTGCTGTGATTGTCGCAGTTCCAAGAGTTGTTGCAGTAAACAGAGAACTTTTTCCTGTTATTTGAGACAATGTTCCGATAGGAGCAACGCCGCTCCAGTCTACAGATACATTTTCTACAAAATCACCATCTGCATCTTGTGCTACTGCATAGAGCATTAATGTTTGAGTCTGCGTAAAAGTTCTAGCTAAAATTTCTGGCGCCCGATTTGCTAGTGAACCCACAATTTTTATTCGCGTTGCCACTCCTGAATTGATAACAAAACTATCTGTTGTATCATCGGTTAAGCTTGTATGCTGTGCTCTAATAATAACAGTTCCAGATCTTGTTGCGGTAAAAGTTGTACTACTTCCTGAAGTTTGAGAAAAAGTTCCAATCGGCGAACTCATACTCCATGCGACAGACTCATCAGCAATAAATTGCCCAACAGCATTAACAGATATTGAGTACAGAGTAAGACTTTCTCCCTTATTAAATACATGTGCTCCTATTTCACTTCCGGCCCCACCGGCACTGCTCATAATTTTTATAGCAACAGGATCACCCGCCGCAGTTATGCTAATGTTTCCTGTTATATAAGGGGTCAGTGCAGCAAAAGAGGCAGTTATCGTTGTACTTCCTAAACTACTTGCAGTAAAAACAGTAGATGTTCCTGTTGTAGCACTAAATGATCCAACTGCATTTGACATGACCCAGTTTGCGTTTACATCTCCAACATAGTGACCATTTTCATCTTGCGACACCGCATACAATGTTATTGTTTGCCCAGGGTTTAGCTGTGCAGTATTAAACTCAATATTTCCCGCTGGTGATGTAACTATTTTAACCTTTGTGGGAGTTCCTCCTGTAACAACAAATTCTCCAGCACTATCACTTCCTAAAGTAGAGTGAGTGGCATTTACAACTCCTCGTCCAACCGATGTTGCCGTAAAAGTGACAGAAGATGCTGTCGTTTGAGAAAATGACCCAACTGCATTTGAAATAGACCATGTTACAGGAACATTTGCTATAAAATTATTTGAAGCATCTTCGGCCACAGCATATAGCGTATAAGTTTGTCCAACCGACATCGTATATCCGTCAACTTCTGTACTACCACTACTTGCTGTAACAACTTTTATATGATGGGCAACGATTTGTGTTGTTGATTGAGCAAGTACTCCTGTCGATAATTCATCAACACTGTTGTAACCACACAATCTAAAAGAGTATAATTGATTTGCTAAAAGACCTGTTACGGTATGACTTGTTGTCATTCCAAGATCTATACCTGCTAGACAATTTGCAGGAGCACTATTTCCTTGGGCATAAGAAAGCTTATATCCAATATTGCCGCCACCACTATGCACCCAGCTTAATGCGATAGATGTTGCAGAAGCCGCGGACGCATTAAAACTGATTGGATTTTTAGGAAGAGGCCCACTTACTCGAAGTAAAATATCAACTGATGCCTCACCAGCAGAATTTACCACAGTAATTGTATAAGTTTGTGCAGGAATAACAGTATCAGCAGGTGTCCCAGAAATAATTCCGGTTAGAGGATTAAGAGTTAAACCAGCGGGTAGCTCTGGTGTAGAATAAAATGATAAGTTTACAATTCCATCTGTTACTGTTGGTGTATTTGGTATTATCGCTTCATTTTGAATATAAACTGGATTCTCATCATCGTAAGATAATGCCGTTGGTGCTCTTAATACTCTTGTTACAATAGGAATCTCTTTTGTCTGGCCATCTTTTGTTGCCGTTACAACATAAGCAATCGCTTCATGTGGCGAGGTTGGTGTACCAGAAATCTCACCGGTTACTGGATCTATTGATAAACCATCAACAAGTGTTGGAGAAATACTAAAAGTCGTTCCTACAGGAATAACAGGCACTGGATAATTTGTAGTAATCGCCTCATTAATAATATAAACAGGAGACGTATCGGCATAACTTAGATTTTGCAACTCAATAATTGGGTCCGGTGGAATTGGAGGATCTGGTGGTAAAGGCGGCCCTGGGGGAATTATTGGTGGGCGTGCTTGATCGTATGCACAAATTCCTCCAGCGTTAGGATAAGCGTTTGCGGTAAATCGATACTCTGTTCCAAGACAATCTTTTTGAATATCGGCATAAGATAAAACGTCATTAAAAATTTTAACACTTGCCAGCTCACCAACAAGTAATTGAGAGCCTGCACGAGATGCACCAACTGTTATAGCTTCAACTCCAGTATAGACTGTTCCAGCATAAGTACTTGTTGTATCTTCTACTCCATCAATATAAAGGGTAACATTTCCACCACCAACTTTTGCGGCGACATGATGCCAATTATCATCATCAACTCTATTGGTGCTATATATTGCAACAGAATCGGCAACACCATTTGCTTTTGCAAGTAAAAGTAGCTGCCCTGCCGATGAGCCTTTATAACCGCTATTATCGGCAACTCCAAACCAGTAGTTACGATTTACTCCGTCAGAGTTATTATTATCTTTTACTGCAATTGTTCGAAGAGTGTTTCCTGCAGGAATTTTTATCCAAGAAGAAATTGTAAAACTTGCTACTTCTAAATTACTATGGTTAGCTGTGTAAACCGCGTCGTTGACGCCATCAAAAACTAATCTATATGGACTACCAACTGTTCCATCACCGGCCCATCCATCAGTTGCACATGCAGCAAAATTGGTGAGTGCTCCATTTCCAATTGTCTTTGATAAATCACTCCATACAAGAGTTCCTGCAGCACAGCCGGTTGCATAATTACCAACACGATCTTTTGCATTTGCCGCATCATAGTGTAGCACAAGAGAAGATACTGCAATATCGCCAACAGGCGATATCCTATAACGATCGGCCACATTGTCATACATTGCTTTAATTTGAGCATCTGTTAAAACCGCATTGTATAATCTAAAATCTGCTAAAGAAATTTGCGAAAAATTACTACCTCCGCCAAGCAAGCTACCTAAGTATATCGGCGTTGATGCAATATTTAATGCACGCGCAACAGGCCCCGCTACCAAAACTCCATTAATATAAAAATTAGTATTGGCCCCGTTATAGGTTTCTGTTACATGATACCATCTTCCAAGACTTAAAATAATTCCATTAATCACATCACCCCAATAATCGACACGAATCGTTGAATTATTCATTAATGTAATGTTATGGCTTTGTCTGATTAAGTTATTTGTTCCTCGAGCAAAAATACGAGCATTATCCGCACTAGCAGCATTGCTCTTGACCCACATCGAAACTGAATAACTGGCATTACCTGTTGGTATAGCTGCTGGAGTTGGAATATATCCATAGTCATTACTCCCATCAAATGACAATGCATACGCTCCACCACTTCGAGGATTTCCATCTCCAACCCAGCCACTGCTTGCAGTACACGGTGCTGCGGGAAAATTGTTAAGAGTTGCGGTGTTTGGATTTATACCAAAATTCAACCAATTCTCCGCCGAACAATTTGCGGATGCCACTACTCTTGGAGCAGCAGGAACACCAAGGAATTCTGTTAATGCTTTTGAAAAATAGGCATTCAGTTTTGTTATAACATTATTTGGTAAAGGCTCCTCTTCAATTACTGATACATATTTGTAGGCCGAACTACTTCCATGAGCATCGCTTGCCGTAACACCAATCTTATAAGTTCCAATTCGCGAGCGCTCAGGATTCCAAGTCACTTCACCATTATCAAACAACACTCGTATATTTTCACAAGGAGTGTTTGAAGCTATATAGTTTAGATCATTTGCATGCAATCCAACGGACTCAATCTTACAGTTCCAAGTTATTGGATCATTATCAAAATCTGTTGCTGTAAATAGTAATACGTTATCTGTTTTAGTAATAAAAGGGCCAGGAGTTCCCCCAATCATATAGTTTCCACTTGGAACAGTAATAACAGGAAGGCCATCATTAACACTATTAATGGTAATCGTTACAGTTGAAATGTTGGAATTTCCAATTCCATCATTTGCCAAAAATGTAAATGTATCGCTTCCATAAAAATTTGCACGAGGAGTATATGTAAAACTGCCAGTGTTTACATCTGTGACAGATACAGTCCCATTCTCCCCCTGAGAAACAACAAAATACTTTAAAGGATCGCCGTCTGCATCTGTGGCCAGAAGCGTTCCACTATGAGCAACGTCTTCATTTATTGTAAAGTTAAAATTTGTAGCAACTGGTAAGTTATTACCTGCAATAGTAAGAGTTGCGCCAGAACTTTTTTCATTAAGAACATTGTATGCACAAACTCTAAAAGAGTAATTTTGAGTTGTATCTAATCCTGATATCACGGTGGTCGTTAACATCCCAACATCAGTTCCGGTGCTACAGTCTGCTGGTGCAACATTTCCGCTTTGATGAGACACTAAATATCCAGTAGTACTAAGCCCTCCTGATGACCACATAACACGCGAACTTGTTGTAGAGATAATATTACCGCGAAGACTTACTGGATTTACTGCCGCTTGATCCTCAACTCTTATCATAATGGTTCGTGTCGTTGAACCAGCTGAGTTCGTTGCGGTTACCACCCACGATTGCGCAGGAACAACAAGCACCGTTGGCGTTCCTGAAATAACTCCCGTATCTGCATCTATTATAAGACCAGCAGGCAGTGCGGGTGCTACAGAAAATGTGTGCGAAATGCCTCCTGAAATAATTGGGTTATTATCTAAAATCGCTACACCTAGCATATACACGGGATTGGTGTCATCATACGTTAATGAAGTTGGTGCAACATTGTTTACAACTATATGAACAACAAAAGTCTTTGTTTCTGCATCTAATGTGGCAGTAATCGTATAATCATCATCTATAACGCCTAAAGGAGTTCCCGATATTGCTCCTGTTGATGAATTTATAGTAAGTCCATTTGGCAGCGCGGGAGCTACCGTAAATGTAGTCCCTGCAGGAATTACACCAGTAATCGTATTTGATGTTATTGCCTGACCGTAAGTGTACGTCGGATTTAAATTTGAGTAAGTTAAATGATCAAGTAGTAAAGGAACATTAGTTACAGCGATATGAATCACTATATTCTTTGTTTCAGAATTTAGTGTCGCCGTCACCGTGTAATTGCCATCTGCCAAGGCCAAAGGCGTTCCCGATATCGTTCCAGTTGATGCATTTATAGCAAGTCCATTTGGCAGCAATGGAGCTACCGCAAATGTCGTCCCTGCAGGAATTACACCAACAACCGTATTTGGAGTTATTGCTAGGCCTTGCGAGTATGTCGGATTTAAATTTGAGTAAGTTAGATGAGACAGCAATAAGTCGTCATCACCGTCACTCACGGTTCCTCCACCTCCAGAACCTCCGCCGCCAGATCCACCACCACCACCGCCACCATTATTGTCATCATCTTCACTTTCATCTTCTTGTTTATCATCAGAAGTGCCGCTATTTACGACATACCCATCATCTTTTTTATCTTCGTCATTTTTTTCGTCTTTTTTTACCTCTTCGTTAACATCAGAACCTGTCGCAGGTTCTCGATAACCTGGGGATGGCAAGGTATTAAATATCGGTTCAGGAGTATAAGTTCGCGAAGATTGTGTATCATAGTCTCTATCGAGAACTCCACTATCCATACTATCATTACTATCGTTATAATTTGATTTAAGGCCTTCTGATGCTTGACTAGCTATTGATCTGGCAACATTTTTCGGAGGCACTATAACTTTCTTGTTATCATCCTTTTTTTCTATAATTTGTTTTTTATCTTTTGTCGCAACAGCAGGGGTTTCTTGTTCACCATCATCAATCTCTGCACCAAAAATATTATCCTTTAATCTATCCCACCACGATTTATTTTTTTTATGCTCTTTAGAAATGGAAACACCCGCATCATCCTCTGCGTCTAAATCCTGACTACTAAAAGACTTATATGCATAATTTCCTGCAAGTAAAGATAGCCACAGCGCAAAAACAGAAATACCAATGGTAAGACCACCTTCTGTGGCAACTTTTTGAGTTAGCTCTCGCCCCGCTTGCTTTATTTTTTCAAAGCGATCATTTATCGACATTCAAGCTCTCTTTATCGCCGACTCTGCGCACATCCTGTGCTCGTCGGCATACAAAACATCCTGTTTATCGCCGACTCTGCGCACATCCTGTGCTCGTCGGCATACAAAACATCCTGTTTATAAAAGCGAAATGAATGATTTATTCATTTCGCACCTAATAATTATAATTTCCTGCTGATTTAAAAACAAAACGAGGACGTTTTTGCCGATCCTTAGTAGAGCTTTTAACTCTTCTATTTACAATAAAAAGGCATTCCCAACATTTCCTTACATGCCGCTACATGTAATTATATTAACATAGACACAGATCACAAATGCCTGCGAAAATATTTATACAAAAAAATGGAAACATAAGATGTATCAAGGAGGATATATTTATGATTGCAAAAAAAATTATTTTCATTATGCTGGCCGCAACGTTTGCGCTACCTGCATTTTCTCAAGCGCTTCCTTACGCCAGTATTGTTGAAGAAAACTCTAGATACATTGGCGCCCACGACAAATCGGATTCAAATTTAACAGAAGATGATTTTCATCGCGTACTTAATAGAATTGAAAATTTATACACAAACATCATTACAATTAAAGGTGGACAGTTTCTTTTAACAAGATCATGGGAAGATGGAACTGTTAATGCTTATGCCCAAAGAACAGGATATAATAGCGAAATTTGGGAAATAGCAATGTTTGGTGGTCTTGCAAGACATCCAGCGGTAACAGAAGATGCCTTTGCTTTAGTTGCCTGTCATGAAATTGGACATCACATCGGTGGCCTTCCGAAAAAAGTTAATTGGTTTTGGAAAACATGGGCCGCAGCAGAAGGGCAATCTGATTATTTTGGCGCCACAAAATGTTTGCGAAGATATTTTACTGAAGATAAAAACATTGAGTTAATGGCAGATCGAACCGTTGATCCATATGTTGTACTAAAATGTAGCGAAGTATATTCAGAGGATTTAGAGCAAAATGCTATCTGTCAAAGAACTGCAATGGCAGGATACTCTCTTGCAAAACTATTTGAAGATCTAAAAGAGCTAGAGACTCCAATTGAGTTTACAACTCCAGATCAAGAAATTGTTGAGTACACAAATGTTGCAGGCTATCCATCGGTACAGTGTCGCCTTGATACTTATTTAGCTGCTGGTCTTTGCAATAAAACACCTGATGACGACGTAAACGAATCAGATATAAATGCAGGCCTTTGCACTCATGATTCAGTAAATGCAATTGGAGCGAGACCTCTTTGCTGGTTTTCACCAACAGACACTTCATACTAAAAAGATAAATTTTAATCAAAAATCCAAAAAAGCACAGTTTATACTGTGCTTTTTTTTATTCTACAATAACACGCCTTAAATGCGCTCCTAGACGAGCAACGATTTCGTAATTAATTGTTTGGGCCCACGATGAAAGAGTTTCAACTGATATGCGCTCATCTTTGGACGAACCAATAATTG
Organism: uncultured Bacteriovoracaceae bacterium; assembly: GCA_964497525.1. Taxonomy (GTDB): domain Bacteria; phylum Bdellovibrionota; class Bacteriovoracia; order Bacteriovoracales; family Bacteriovoracaceae; genus CAZCDT01. Next base: position 41,968 of record CAZCDT010000007.1, on the reverse strand, counting down.
TTGCAACAATATCTCGATGTGAAATATTTTTTAAATCAACACTACTTACATCCACAACAATATGATTCATCATGATTCTGCCTAAAATCAGGCACCGTTTACCATCAATTAAAACATATCCTTTACCTGAGACAATTCTTGGCAGGCCATCAAAATATCCAACCGGAAAAACAGCAATATCCATATCTTTATCACAACGATAGGTTAATCCATAACCGATATAGCTATCTTTTAAAACCCTTTTTACAAGCTGCGCTTTCACTCTCCAAGATAGTGCAGGCATAAGTTTTAAATCATTTACACAAACAATTTTTGCAGAAATCTTTGTTTCATTTGATGCCCATAGGCCATACAACGAAATACCTGCCCGAATCATTTTCAGTCTTGCGTCTGGAAAAATTAAAGAGGCAGCACTGGCCGCAATGTGTGTTATAACCTTCTTTTTACAACACACTCCTTCGTTAAATAAATAATCTGCCGCGTGATTAAAATTTCTTAACTGTATTTTTGCATACTCTTGCTCTGTTACATCTTCAACATTTGCAAAATGAGACATAAGTCCAACAATATCTACGACATCTTTAACTTGTGTTATAAACGTCTTTAACACTTCTTTATCAGACGATAAAAAACCTTCCCGGCCAAGACCTGTATCGATATGAATATGGGCCGAAATTTTTTTACCATGAAGTATTCTTAAAACATCTTCTTTATTATTTAAAATATGAGAATCGGCCAAAACAATTTCAATATTATTATCTGCGCATAAAGGAAGTTCATTAATACTAACGGCACCTAAAACTAAAATCCTCGATTCCTTTGAATTATTTTCTTTTTCATAAAGTCTTACGGATAAAGCATCTTTTAATGAAATCAAACAAACTAAATCAACCATGCCGTGAATAATTTTAAAAACCTCTAAAAGCCCGTGTCCATAAGCGTTTGCCTTTAAAACAACACTAAGCAATGTATCTGGTGACTCTTTTTTAAACACATTAATATTGTGCAATAAAGCACTACTTGAAATTTCAAGATAAGAAGCACATTCATCCTGTATAATCATTTTATTTTTCCACTTTGTTCTTTTTTTGAATCTTCGACCTTAACTTCATTTGCCTCACTTAAAAGAGCTACTTTCCTCTCTAAGATCTCTACTTTTGATTTAATCACACCAACATCTAAAGTTGGATCTGTACGACTATTTTGTATAGAAGAACTATTCTGAAGTTTTTCTAAAAGATTTTTAATGCCTAAAATTTCATCTTTCATTTTTATTACTTCTTGATTTAAAGAGACAAGATAGCGATCGATATAATTCATCCGCTCTACTTTATTCATACCCTTATTTTCTGTTGATTGGTACTCCAATGAAAAAACAGGTGCTAAGATACACAGAGAAATAAAAAAGATAATCGGTTTTATTTTTCTCATTTGAAACTCTCTATAATAAAAAGGGAGTAGATTCCTACTCCCTTTTTATTCTAAAGCAAATTCTGATTTTAAACCAGTACTATGCTAGGTGTTTCCCCAAGATCTTTGCAAGATCAAACATAGAGATTGTACCTTTACCACCACATAGAGCTTTCATAGCTGTATCATTGTTAATGTTACGCTTGTTAACTGTGTCTTGAAGTTTGTTTGCTTTAATGTAATCCCAAACTTTTTTTACAGCTTGTGTTCGTGGAAGAGGCTTAGCTCCAACAATTGCTGCAAGTTCTGCAGAAGGAGTAAGAGGGCGCATAAACGCTGCATTTGGTTTACGTTTTGCTTTTGCCTTAACAGGCTTTGCAACTTTCTTAACTACTTTTTTTGCAGGCTTTGCAACTTTCTTAACTGCTTTTTTTGCAGGCTTTGCAACTTTTTTAACTGCTTTCTTAACTGCTTTCTTAACTACTTTCTTTGCTACTTTCTTTTTCGCGGCCATGAAAACTCCTTTTTGAATTATATTTTAGACCGAATTAATCATCTATCTAAAATAGTATAAACATAATTTACAAGCTAGCAAGCTCATTCATTACTTTTTTTTACTTACTTTTTGTTCAAGCATTTCAATTCATCTATAAGAAACTCCCCATTTTTCCTAATAAGGACATCATCAAACCAAATCTCTCCTCCGCCATACTCTGGAGTTTGAATTTGAACAAGATCCCAATGAACAGCTGATTTATTCCCATTAAAAGCTTCATCATAAGAAGAGCCTGGAGTTAAATGAAAGCTTCCATATATCTTTTCATCAAAAAGCGTATCTTTCATAGGGTGATTTATAAATGGATTAACCCCAATCGCAAACTCTCCAAAGAAGCGTGCGCCATCATCTGTATCAAATACAGCATTTAGCGCCTTATTATCACCATCACAGGTTGCATCGATGATTTTGCCATTTTTTACTTCCAGCCGTATGCCTGAATATAATTTCCCATTATAAAAAGATGGCGTATTGTACTTTATCACTCCATTCATTGATTCTTTAACTGGAGCAGTATATACCTCTCCATCTGGAATATTCATTTTTCCATCGCATTTTATAACAGGGATATCTTTTATTGAAAAACTGATATCTGTCTCTCCATTTTTAAGACGAACCTTGTCTGTTTTCTTCATTACGTCCACTAACTTATCCATTCCCTTGCCTAAAGTCTGATAATCAAGAGTGCAAGTATCAAAGTAAAACTTTGAAAATTCCTCAGTAGATTTTTCTGCAAGTTGAGACATTGAGTGATTTGGCCATCTTAAAACGACCCACTTTTTCTTTGGAACACGTATTTTGCTATGAACTTCCTTCATATAATGTGTCGTATAACTTTTCATGTGAGCTTCTGGCACAGCAGATAATTCAAACGAATTATCAGAACCCCTAATTGAAACATAAGCATCAATATTTTCCATGATCATCTTATGTAGACCAGACCATGATTCAACTTGCCCATCTTCGGCCGTATTTAAAAATGTTGCAAGAACATCATCACTATTTCTGTTCCAATAAGGCACTCCTTTGGCCTTTATTGTCTCTTTTATAAGTGCATGAAGGATTTGATCAGTCCCCTCACCTCGAACCTCTATTAGAAGCTTTTCACCTGGTTTAATGCTTAAAGAGTAATTAACAATTGTGTGGGCCAATTTTTGAATTTTTTCATAGAACATAGAACCTCCAAAAGATTTGAACAAGTAAGGATCATTATTCTATGAAATAAAGAAATAGAAGGACAAGTAATATCTCTATTTTTTTAAACAAAATCACGTTGTCCTGCCTATATCGGCATAAGCAGGACAACGGAGCATGCAGTCTGTAATGTCATCGCCACATTACAGACGGTGAGAAACTAAGTGAGAGACTTAGTCATTTCTTATAGAATCAATATCTAAAACTTCCAATGAAACATCTGAACAACTTTGCATTGGTAAATCAACTTGGTAATATCCCCATGAGCTGTCATTACCTTTATCAAATTCGATTGTCCCATCTTCGTTCTTTACAATAAATAAAAACTTCATCTGTGAGTAATAGAACGAACCTCTTGAGGCAACATGTGTTGCATAATCTGCTTGCCACTTAAATGGTCCAACAGGCATAAGCTCTATTACCTGCTCATTATCCCAATTCCGTTGATGCATTGTTTCTGTAAAAGCGTATTTTAAAAATACTTTAGAACCCCATTTCAAATTCTGATTTGTATATGATAAAAGAAAACTTCCTGTTGCAGTACTGGCATAGGCGCAATGGGTATCGCTTACAACTTTTCCTAAAACCTCAACTTCTGAAGAATTAGCAACTGTTGCAAATGTCATTGTTAATAAAAAAATCAAAGCCTTCATATATCACACTCCTATTTTCTCGCGTTTATATTTGTACTCGATAATTTATCTGTTCGTGAAATTATATGATTTTATGATGGGTTATAAGTAATACTTATGAATTATTCGAGTGGCTTGATTTGCCAAAACTAAAGCAAACATCTTAATTTTCTTGGATTTAAATATTATTCTTGCTACTCTTTTTTATAGATATCTCCCTATTAAGAACCGTTTTATAAGGATAAGTTCGGTGCTGCTTAAATTAAAAACTAGGACTAATGTTTCTATTATCATTTTTTTACTTTTCTCTGGTACTCTTTTCTCACAAGAAGAAGTGTCAGAAGATAGTGCCACAGAGCTTTTAGAGGGAGGCCATATCCAAACCTCCTCTGACATATCAAGGCAATATCAAACAGAAAGATTAAATTTAAAGGCCGTTATCGAGCAAGGAGTCAGGGAATCATTCTCTCAAAATATTTTAGAATTATCAGAAAAAAAAGAAGAGCATGTGTGGAAAGGGGCATATGAAAAGTTTTGGGTGCCATCGCTAAAATTGGAACTAAGTAGCTCTCCGCAAAAACTTGGCAGAGTTAAAAGCGGAAGCAAAAACAGCAATTCTTATGATAATAATCCAGACCGCCAACTTGCCATCAAAATGGGAGATTTTACTCTTTTTAATTGGGGAATTGACTATCTTGGGTACTTAAATACCAAAACAACTTACGAAAGAAAAAAAGATGAAGTTAAAGAAAGTAAAGTAATTCTTAAGCACTCGCTGATAAAAAATTATTTCACTCTTGTTATCTACAAAGAAATAGAGGCCATTAAGAAAAAAGCGGTAAAACATGCAACATATCTTTATCGCCTCGCTCAAGAAAAAATAAAATCTCAAAGGATTACACAACAAGAGTTTTATCAAGTAAGAGAAGAGTATTTAAGAACCCAAAGAGAATATTATATCGCCAGACAAAATAGCGATACTCAAGATGAAGAATTAAGTAGACTTGTTATTGGACCTAGTAAAGTTCGCTATATCCCTGATGAGTATCTAAGGTTTGCTGAGCTTAGAGCAAATCAAGATGAAGCAATAAATCTTGCAAAAGAAAAAGCCTACATCGTTAAAGCTGCCCAAAGCGAGTTTATAATTGGAAAAAGATCATACGACCAAGCATTAAAAAGCAATCTACCTCTACCAAAGCTATCCTTAACTCTTGGGGCATTCACAAGAGATATTGGAAACAATCATAATCGAGTTGAATATGAAACATATCCAGGAAATTCAAATATAGAGATGGTTGCAACTTTAAATGCAACATGGACCATCTTTGGCGACGATGGCGTTTTAAATTCCAGAAAAGTGGCCAAAGCTTTAATTGATAGAGAAATTGCTCTAAAAAAATTACAATATGCATCTCATGAAACAGATTCTAAAATAAAATCTTTATATAGAGAAATCCGAAACTATGAATCTGAAATTAAAATTATTTCATCTATGGTGCAAAACTCTCAACGTCTCTTTGACATTAATCTTAATAATTATACTCAAGGAAAAGTTAGACATTCAGATTTACGACAATCCCTCATCGATTTGATTCAAAATGAAGAGAATCTGGCCCTTACTAAACTCACACACTTAAAATCAAAAGTTGATCTATGCACAATTGTTGGTATTGAAAATTTTCCTGGAGAAAGTTTTGAAAATCTCGCCACAAAAAAGAGCGAGGAGTAAAAAATGAAAAAAATAACTCAATTAATAGCGATTGCTTGTATGATTTTATCTCTTCAATCATTTACGCAAGAGCTTGACGATACAAATATTTTCCTTCGGGATTTAGATAAAAAAGATGGAACCTATAGTGATACTTACAATCTTAATGATGATAAAAATCGCTTTATTTTGCAGTATCACCTAAACCCAAGCGTTACAAGAATTTTAGATACAAAGAGTTTTGAATTTCAATACGCAAAAAGAGTGGCCCCTCTTTGGATATCTGCGTTTGTTGCCCAAGCAGAAGTAAAATTTAAAGATCTAGGATCCAATGAGATCAAAACAACCACCAATCCAAACGATGAAAGTAAGTGGCCTAGAAATAACAATAGCATAGAAACTCTTTTAAATTTTGGCCTTGGTTTCGACTATCAAAGTAACTTAATTCAAGAACTATACCAGTCATCACAGCTTTTTGACTCTATTTCCGTATTTTTAACCTATAATCAGTTAGACGACAGTGACCGAAAAATGGATTATTCAGGGTTTGGTCTTCGTTGCGACTATTTGCTACAAAAGCGAATCTCTAGGCAATTTGCATATGGAATCGGAGCAAGTTACAACTATGCTCTATTAGAACGCGAGCAGTTAACCCAAGGGGAACCAAAAGAAGATCGCAGTCTCTCTGTTTCATGGGTAACTCTTACCGCACATCTTGGTTATTACTTTTAAAGTAAAATTAAAAAACTCCAACACGGCCATTTTTACTTGCAAGTAAATTTAGACGCGTCTATAATTACCTACAGGTAAATATGGCCGTGGGAATCAAATTAAATTAATTCCTTAAATTTCTCATTTTTCTTTAAATGCTCAACAACATTTTTTACTTTTTGCGAATCTGACTTTGGCATAATCATAACGGCATTTTTATTTGATACAACGATTAGATCGTTTACTCCCAAAAGAGCAACAAATTTATCTGGAGCAAAAACAATATTGCCTGTCGCACCTTCTTGAAAAAAACCATTTGAACATACAACAGTATTATCATCTGTCTTATTAATTACGGCCTCTAAAGCATCCCATGAACCAAGATCGTTCCAATCAAATTCGGCAGGAACAACCATTGCCTTTTTTGTTTTTTCCATAATTGCATAATCAATAGAATCAGAAGGCATTTGATCATAAACTGATTTTAATGCTGCCTCATTTTGAATCACATCTTTTAATTTGGGAAAAAACTCATACATTTTTGTGGCATAAGTTTCAAACTCTTTTAGCAAAACTTTTATCGGGGCCACAAACATTCCGGCATTCCAAAGAAAATTTCCACTTTGAAGATACTCTTTTGCTTTATCAAAACTTGGCTTTTCTCTGAAATGTTTAACCGCAAAAAGATCTTCTTTAGATTTGTTACCCTTTTCGATATAACCATATCCTGTATGAGGAAATGTTGGATTAATTCCAATAGTAACAATCGAAGAATGTTCTAATGCCGCATGTGCTGCTTTTTCTAGAGTCCGTTTAAATCCTTGGTGATTTAAAATAACATGATCAGATGGCAAAATTGCAACGACATCATCTTCGCTTACTTTTTGCGTTATAAGTTTTGCAAGCGATAACAAAATACATGGCGCTGTATTTCTGCCTGATGGTTCAAAAATCACTCCATCTTTTGCATAATTTAAATCTTTTAAGTCTTTAATAAGTGATTCTTGCTCTTTAACTGTTACGATATATCGGTTTTTTATTTCAACAAGACCATCTAACCGATCAAGTGTTTGGCCAAGTAAAGATTTATCACCTGTTAAACTCAAATACTGTTTGGGTTTTTTAGACGTCGACTCCGGCCAAAATCTTGTTCCTTTTCCGCCCGCCATAATCAATGCATGCAAATTCATATCTACTCACTTGTAAAAAAATATAATGATTGATTTTGGCCTTTAAAAAAAACAGCGTCAAGAATAATACTAACGATTAAAAATCATTGAAAACGTCGTATTGCTTTTTTGGCCATCTATGGAAAATTTTGCACCATGATTTTGCATAATTAAACTTGAAATATATAACCCAAGACCTGTTCCTTTTCCCAAGTCTTTAGTCGTAAAAAATGCCTGCATCATTTTTTCTTGCACATCCTGAGGAATACCCTTCCCACTGTCTATAACATTAACTCTTAACAGATCGTTTTCATTTAATATTTCAACATTAATCCACTTTTCAGGTAAAGATTCAATAGCGTCACATGCATTATTAAAAAGATTTATAAATACTTGCAACAGTTCTGCTTTCCTACCATTAACACAAGTATTTTCTACATTGCAATTACTAGAAAGCATTACTCCACTTTTTCTAATTTTTTCAGCACAAAGCATTTGGGCATCTTTTATGACATCTTGAATATCAACAGGTACAAAATCATCTCGACTAGAATTTCGCGATAAGTTATGAAGGCCATTCATTATCGCACCAATCCTATCTAATGCGTTGGCCGTTTTTGTTAGTCGATCTTTTATTTTTACAATATCTGCCATTGGGCGATCGATCTCTTTTGTTAAAAGTTCCACAAACCCTTGAGCAATCATAAGTGGATTTTTTATTTCATGCGCAATTCCACTAGACATTTCTCCGAGCATCACCATTTTTTCGTTTTGCATCAACTGATGTTGCATCTCGTGAAGCTTGGTTGTTTCCATTCCAATTAAGACTGCTTCTTGATCATTATTGTACTTTGTGGCAATGACCCAGTAGTAACGGACTTTGCCTTGATAAGTAGAAGAGAGTTCGCGACACATCGTTTTTTCTGTAGAAGCAAAAAGATCACGACAAAACGAATTAAAGAAGTCATTTTCGGTATGTGATCCAATTTTTTTTCCAATAAAATGCTCTGATGAAATTCCAATAACCTCTCTTAGCTTCTCATTTAGACCTTCATATTCTAGATTTCTATTAATCCAAGAAATTGTACACGGAGTTGTATCAACAATTAAACGTAAGTGTTCTAGTTGTTTTTTGGCGGCTTGCTCTTGTTCTAAGTGGTCGCAGTATAGCACGTTGATTTCTTCAAGCATTTTTTCACAACTTACTTGATCAATGTTTTTTAGATCATACTTTTTTACAATTTTAGAAATATCCAGATTAAGCATAAATACCGTCCTCTATATTGGCTGAATCAATATTGCCAAAAGATTAAGAATGTATAAATGCAGAATCTTTTGCCTATCAAATAAAAGAGCTCTATACTGAAAATTCTAACACTACTATTTTTGTAAAGGCATAAATAATGAATCTTGTATATTGTAACACTCGCGGAGAGGTATTTGATGATCCAAGATATAGACCAGCATTTCGAACAGGAAGGCAGATCGTATCAGTAGATGAAAATGATCTAATTCCTTTGCCATATGGTAGTTTTTTATTCTCTTTACCAAAACGAAAACCCTACTATTTTAATTCCAAAGAAAAATTATGTGAACTTAATTCGATTTTTGGAGAAAAGGTTTATGCTGCTTCTGCCTTTTTGGCCTCGGCCTATCTAAGGACCCATCTTCCAGCATATAAAAATCAAAAAGATGCTCAAAGACTTACTCTTTGGGCCTATTCTGGAGTTGTTTTAAAAGATGAGCAATTTTATGTTCCAGCAATAAGAATTGACGAAGATAAAAGATCTGATCCGGCCCTTCATGATAATGATCCAGAATTGGAATTAAAAATTAAAGAGATTAAAAAAAAATATCCAAGAAATAGCTTAATCGCACAACTATCACTTTGTTCAACAGAATATCGTTGCCTTTGTGCTAGAAATTTTTTCTTAAGTAGGTTTGAAGCACCAATACCAACAACTCCTGCATGTAATGCAAAGTGTTTGGGATGCTTATCATCAAAAGAAGACAACGATTTTGATTCACCTCAACACCGATTAACAATCGCTCCATCTCCTGTCGAAATTGCAGAAACAATCTCTTATCACTTTAAAAAATTAAAAAAATCCGTGGCAAGTTTTGGACAAGGTTGTGAGGGTGAACCTCTTTTAAGGGGAAAAGATCTTGCGACAGCAATCAGACTTGTTAGGCAAAAGCATCAGAATGGAACAATTAATTTAAATACCAATGGGTCAATGCCAAAGATGGTTAAAGAGATGATTGATGCAGGTCTTGATTCAATCAGAATTAGCCTTAATTCTCCAACAAAAAAATATTACGACCGTTATCATAGACCGCAGAACTACTCCTACAATGATGTTTTAAAAAGCATTGAGGTTGCACTAAAGGCCAAAATTTTCGTATCGCTTAATCTTTTCTTTATGCCCGGAATGACTGATTCTGAAAAAGAGGTCAAAGAGCTTTACAAGTTTTTACAAAAATTTCCTGTTGATATGATTCAAACTAGAAATTTAAATATAGATCCAGATTACTATTTAGACACTATCGACTTTAAAGATAGCACACCGATTGGAACATCTACTTTGATAAATAATTTGCGAGCAGATTTTCCTCAAATGCGGCTTGGATATTATAATCCGATTTTAAAATAAATTTTTTTTCCTTACGATAAAAGCTTCGACCTGCCCTTAA
>CAZCDT010000007.1:0-31884 GCA_964497525.1 uncultured Bacteriovoracaceae bacterium | reverse complement strand
TTGGAGAATCTCCATAAATTAAATAATCCTTTTTCGTCATAACTTGAGTAAATTCTTTTTTTGAACTAACCGCCTCAACACCATGATTTAAAAGGCCAAGTGTTTTCACATTAAAAATATATTGAAGTTCTAAGTTGCCATCGACTTCTTGCAACCGAATAATAAGATCCTTGATCGCAGTCATCTCTTTTGTTCCAGGCGGAATAAACTTTATCTCCAGTTGATTTTTATTCCATTTTTTTGAGTGCATTTTAAAGCGAAAAAAATTAACAAAAATATCGATAAATTGCTGAAGAGCTGGTCGCATATCTACACTTAATTGCAAATTACCATAATTTAAAAGATCATCTCCAATGCCATACAAAATAAATAAAGAACTGTCTTTATCCGTAATCGGAGCATTATCACTTAGTTTTAACTTCCAATTAAAAGATCTGTCATTTTCATTAACAATCAAAGGATTTGTCGTCAGATCTACTTTCTCTATAACTTTAAATCCTTTTATATCTTTCGCGTATACTTTCTTTAAAACACCATGTGCTAAAACTACACATAATTTTTCTATCGTATGATTTTCTTTCTCTAATGCTTTTATGCTCAATGCCCCTTCGATAAAATCTCCTTGCTTAAAAGTCTCTCTCTTTGTTGTTAATACATACTCTAAATTTTGAAGAATAATTGATCCCTTCAAGCGACCTCCGGAATATAAAATTAAAATTTTTCAGGATAAAGTTTTTTAATACCTTCAAGTGATGGATGACAAATTCCTCTTTCGGTTATAATTCCCGTAATAAGGCGAGCAGGTGTCACATCAAAACCAAAATTAGAAATTTTAGTTTTATCTGTGGTTACGTTTACTTCAACGATATCTTTACCTAAAAGACCTTCAACAAATCGTACCTCTTTTTCGTCTCTTTCTTCTATTTCGATATCCTTACCTGACTCTAGCACCCAATCAAAACTAGATGATGGAATCGCAACATAAAATGGAATTTTATTATCATACGCCGCCAATGCTTTTAGATATGTTCCGATCTTATTGGCAGCATCTCCATTTTTTACAACACGATCTGCTCCGACAATCACCATATCGACTAATCCATGCTGCATTAAATGTCCGCCAGCATTATCAACAATTAAAGTATTATTAACTCCATGCTCACTAAGTTCATAGGCGGTCAAACGAGCGCCTTGATTTCTAGGTCTTGTTTCATCAACATAAACGTGCAAATCAATTTTTTTTTCAAATGCCTGATAGATTACCGAAGTTGCTGTTCCATAATCTACACAGGCAAGCCAGCCAGCATTACAATGGGTAAGGATATTAACTCGCTGTTTGTTTTTTTTGAGATATATACTTTCTACGATAGGCAGTGCGTGAATTCCAATTTTTTTGCAGCACTCAACATCTTCTTCTATAATATTTAAGTAATTTGATTTTAATTTTGCAACAAGAACTTTAAAATCACTTTTAAAATACTCATTTACAATATTTAACTGCGAGTCAACTGCCCATTTTAAATTAACAGCAGTCGGTCTTGTCAAAAAAAGCTCTTCACCAATTTTTTTTGCCTTTAAGAGCAACTCATCTTTTGATAACGATGGATCTAATTTAGCAACGCCAATATAAACACCAAAGCCAGCAACAGCACCAATTAATGGGGCCCCTCTAATATGCATATCTTTGATTGCAACTTTTACTTCTTGATAATTTTTTAGGTCTTCAATTACTAATCGAAATGGTAAAAAACGTTGATCGATAACTTGCAAAACAAATTCATCTTCCGGATGAGGCCATAAAGTCCTCATATGCTTGTTGTTTAATTTCATGATTGCCTCAATTGATAAAAAAATTATCCTAAAACTTCTTCTTTAAGATAAGTTATAAAATGCTTTTCTTCTTCTGAAACCATTCCATCGGCTTGCGACACTATCTCACATACATCTATCAAACTTTTTCTAACATGCAAATCCATTTTTTTTATTAGATCAATCATCTCTTTTAAGTAATACGTCTCTGTTCCCTCTGCAATCTCTGTCATAAACTTTTCACAAAATTTTATTATCTGATTACGCTGATCCTCTGAAATTGCCCTTGCTTTTCCTAAGACCTCTTCTACTTTCTTTTTTTCAATATCTTCTACTCTACCATCGGCCATAATTATTTTTGCCAAAATATATGCTGTCGCAATATCTGGAAGTACTCTTCCATAAGTTGTATCAGTTAAATCAAGACGTACTTCTTTGGCCCTTTTATCCAAAGAACCTCCTTGAATAATAACCATATGCTGCATTTTACTTTCCGTTTCATAAAAATAATTTTCTTCAATATACCAATCAGAACTAATCAGCCACTCTATGGTTTGAGCGACAGGATAAATATTGCCTCCTTTAAAATAGACAACTTTACTTTTTCCTGTTCGATAAACTGCAATTTCTTCATGATTATATTGTAATGCCGATAAATCCTTTAAATTGATTTCAATTTGCTGCGTTTTAGAAAAAAAGAAAATCCGATGTGTCGTAAGTATCAAATCGCCAAGATCAGCAAGAGTTTCAAGGCGTGGAACAGAAATATCCAATCCGCCCATAATGCAAACACCTTTTGCCACTTTAAATGTTGTTCCAGCATAAGACTTATTTACAATGTCCATTCCTATCTGAATGCCATACGATTCAAATAATACATACTCACCTTTTTTAAAAATTATTTTGCTTTTTAATTTTTCTTGCTCGTAAGCAATAATGCCTCCAAGTTTAAACATCTCTTCGCGGTCTTTATAATTTGAAAAATCTAAATGTTTAATACTTGCAATTTCTTTACTTCTTCTAATCCTTTTTAATATCGGCATAGAAATCATAAGCAGTATTGGAACTAAAACGAGCAATATAAGAGGAAGCGTATAAGTTGATTCAAACATATAAAATCTCCAAACTAGTATCTAAAACATAGTTTCTAAAAAACAAGATCCTTATCGAATGAATGCTGTAAATCTTTATATAATTTTTGGATTTAATGCATAAAAAGCAGATATAAAATAAAAAATAGGGCCATTAAGAAAGTAATTACTGGAATCTCTCGTACTTTAAAGGTTAATAACTTAATAAAAACAAAAGTGATAATTCCCAGAGCAATTCCGTTGGCTATTGAAAAAGTTAAAGGCATTGCAATTATTGTAACAAAGGCCGGCAAAGCTTCTGTTACATCATCCCAATTAATCGCTTTTATTGCAGTCATCATTAAAGCTCCAATAAAAATTAAAGCTCCTGCAGTTGCCTGAGAAGGAATACTCATTGCAAGAGGCGAAAAAAATAGAGCAAGAAGCATTAAAATAGCTGTAACAACACTAGCAAGTCCAGTTCTTGCCCCTTGCAAAACGCCAACACCACTTTCCACATAAGTTGTAACTGTCGATGTTCCAAAAATAGCTCCAACAGTTGTTCCTATAGCATCTGCCATATAGGCTTTTTTCCCATTTGGTAAATTACCATGAGCATCACACATTTTTGCAGCATTACCAAGACCTGTTAAAGTCCCTGCGGTATCAAAAAAATCAGCAAAGAAAAATGTTAAAACAATCATCCAAAAAGCAGGTGTTAATAGATCTGAGATTGAAATTTTGAGCTTTAAAAAAGTAGGAGAAATATCTGGAATTGCCCCAATAACGCCCTTGTATTCTGCCACTCCAACAAAAAATGCAATCACCGTTGAAATTAAAATACCAATCAAAATAGAACCTGGCACTTTTTTATAAAAAAGTGTGGCCATAACAAAAAGACTAATAACACTAATTAAAACACCAGGCGATAAAAGATTATTTAGCGTAACAAAAGTATTTGGATCAGCGACAATTATTCCCGATGATTTTAAACCTAAAAAAGCAAGAAAGAGTCCAATACCGGCACTGGTTGCAAGCTTTACTGGTGCAGGAAATGCCTTTACAACAAAAGATCTAATCCCAAACGCTGTTATTAAAATAAAAATTATCCCTTCGACAAACACTGCTCCCAAAGCAACTCGCCAATCGATTCCCATTTTTAGACATACAACATAAGTAAAATAAGCATTAAGCCCCATGCCTGGAGCGAGGGCAAAAGGATAATTTGCCAAAAGCCCCATAATTAGTGTTGCTGATGCTCCTGCAATAATTGTTGCCACCATGAAGGCCCCAAAAAATTGTTGATGCAAAAGATTATTACCTGCCACCTCTGGTATCGCTGAGGTTAAAATTGAAGGATTTACAAAAATGATATACGACATAGTTAAAAAAGTGGCAATTCCGCCCAGAACCTCTGTTTTTATACTACTATTATTCTCTTTAATTTTAAAAAACCGAGAAATCATTTAGTCCTCCAAAAAAATACAACTATAAATTTTAAAAATTTATTCAATTCTACTGTAACTTACTGGAAAAGAAATAATTTTTATAAGATAATGCCATTTCTTAATTATTCATCGCAATTTTCATATTTTTATAAAGGGAGTTTTGCATGCTAACTCAAGAAGTCTCAAGAATTAAGCAGTTCATCAAAGAAAATGATATTGAGTTTATCGATTTAAAAACCATTGATCTTGTCGGAAGGCTACATCATATAACAATACCGGCCCTGCTTTTTAGCGAAAAGACTCTTACCGAAGGAACAGGGTTTGATGGTTCTAGCTACGGCTTTGCAAAAGTTGAAGAAAGCGACATGGTTCAAATTCCAGACACAAGCACCATGTTTATCGATCCATTTAGAGAAAAAAAAGTTTTAAGTTTTTTTGTCAACGTCCATTTAACCGATGAAAAAAGAACTCGCTATCCTCACGATGTAAGATATATTGCTCAAAAAGCAGAACAGTGCCTAAAAGAAAGTGGTATTGCCGACACATCATTTTGGGGGCCAGAATTTGAATTTCATATTCTTCATAATGCTTCATTTAAAAACAGTGCTCACGAATGTTCATTTGTGATCGAGTCACATGAACAAATTTCTGGAAATGCATATCATGCCTGTAATCCTCATGAGCTATATGTAGATTTTCGCGATGAGGCTTCAAGCATTATGACCTCTCTTGGAATCCCTGTTAAATATCATCACCATGAAGTTGGCAGAGAAGGACAAATGGAAATAGAGCTTCTATTTTCTCCTCTCAAACTAACTGCGGACTACTCTATTTTATCTAAATATATTCTTTTTTCTCTTGCAAAAAAGTACAATTTAAAACTTACATTTATGCCTAAACCAATTTTTGGATCTGCTGGAAATGGAATGCATGTTCATCAGTTTTTAACCAAAGAAGATCAAAATATCTTTTATCAAAAAGATCGCTATGCCAATCTTAGTGACATCGGAAGATTTTATATCGGCGGCATTTTAAAACATGCAAAAAGTTTAACCGCCATTGCAAATCCAACATCAAACTCTTACAAAAGATTAGTTAGAGGATTTGAGGCTCCAGTATCAATCACTTTTGGACAGGCAAATAGAACTTCCGCAATTAGAATTCCAAAATATGTTTCTGATCCTTCAAAAACACGAATGGAGTATCGTGCTGGGGATGCAACAACTAATCCATATTTGTACTACAGTGCTCTGCTTATGGCCGGGATCGATGGAATAATTAACAAGTACGATCCAGAGACCCTTGGTTTTGGCCCTTATGATAAAAAGAATTTAGAAGGAGCAGATAATCTAGACTACTTGCCACAATCCCTTCCAGAAGCTTTAAATGAATTACAAAAAGATCATGAGTATCTTCTAAGAAATAATGTTTTTGATGAACTATTTATAAAAAACTTTATTGCGCAAAAGAAAAAAGAGTATGAACTAATTGCAAATAGACCTCATCCGATGGAACATGAACTCTATTTTGGACTATAAAAATTAAAGGATAATCTTTGCTACAAGTAACTGCTTTAAATAAAAACTACGGGCCACAAATAATTTTTGACGATGCTTCATTTAATATTGGAACTGGGGAAAAAGTTGGACTTGTCGGACGAAATGGTTCGGGCAAGTCAACACTTTTTAAATTGATATTAAACTTAGAGTCCTGTGAATCTGGCGAAATAACAGCATCAAAAGGCTATAAGATTGGTTATTTAAATCAACATTTAAAATTTGTTACTGATTCGATCTTAAAAGAAGTAACGATAGATCTACCAGAAGAGATGCACTATAAAGCAAAAAAAATACTTATGGGACTTGGATTTTCTACTCAAGATTTTTTGCGCTCCCCATTGGAGTTTTCTGGAGGATTTCAAATTAGATTACAGCTTGCAAAACTTTTATTAAGTGATGCTCAAATGCTTCTTTTAGATGAACCAACCAACTATCTTGACATTAAAGGTCTTCGCTGGCTTAAAGAGTTTTTAAAAAGTTTCCAAGGAGAAATAATTTTAATTACTCACGATAGAAGTTATATGGATGAAATTACAACTCATACGATGGGAATTGTAAGACATCAGATAAAAAAATTAAAAGGAAATACTCTTAATTTTTATCAAAAGCAAGAAGAAGAAGAGCTGCTTTATGAACAAACGCGCCTAAACCAAGAAAAAAAACGCGAGGAGTTGACTCGCTTTATTGAGCGCTTTAAGGCAAAAGCATCTAAGGCCAAGCAGGCCCAATCAAGAATGAAACAGTTAGAAAAGATGGGCCAATTAAATAAAATGGTGATGGAGAAAAGACTTGGGTTTGAATTTACTTATCATGAATGCTTGGGGAAAGTGATGATGAAAATTCAAAATCTATCATTTGGGTACACACCTTCTAATTTATTAATCGATAATTTTTCACTCACAATTGAAAATGGTGAACGAATTGCAATTATTGGGGCAAATGGACAAGGAAAGTCAACGCTCTTAAACCTTTTGGCAGGATATTTACATCCAATCTCTGGGGAAATAACAACTCATCCTGGCCTAAAAATCGGACACTTTGGACAAACAAATATCGAAAGACTACATCCAGAAAATACAATTATTGATGAAATCGCATCTATCGACCCTCTAATGCCTACAACGCTTATTAGAAATATATGTGGCTCTGTTATGTTTGAAGGAGACATGGCAAAGAAAAAAATTAAAATTTTATCTGGTGGAGAAAAATCTAGGGTTATGCTTGGGAAGGTTATTGCAAAACCAAGCAATATTTTATTACTTGATGAGCCAACCAATCACCTTGACATGGAATCTGTTGATGCAATAACTCAAGAGTTATCTGCCTATGAAGGAACAGTCGTTCTTGTTACCCACAGTGAAATGCTAATTAAAACATTGGCGGAAAAATTAATTATCTTCCACGGAAATAGAATTGAAATTTTTAACGGTAGTTATGATGACTTCTTAGATAAAGGCGGATTTGATGGTGACGAGCAACAAGAAACAAAAAAACAAGCCTCTCTATATCATGAAGATAAATTAAAAAGATCCGAATTGATAAAAGAGCGATCAAGAGTTTTAAAACCACTAAAAAAACAGATCGAAGATTTAGAATTATCTATTATTGAAAGTGAAAACAGATTAAACATTGCACAAGAAGAGTTAATTCAAGCATCAAACACTGGTAACGCAAAAGAGATAACAACTCTATCGACAGAGGTCAAAAAACTAGAAAAAAACATTGAAGAGTGCTTTAAAAATTTAGAAATCCCAACCCAAGAGTATGATAATTTAATAAAGCATTACAAAACTCTTCTTGGAGAAGATTCGTGAAAATAAATTTAAGCACGATGAGAGAACTTATAATTTTTTCTCTACCAATAATTATCGGACAACTTGGACAGATGTTTATTGGTGTTGGGGACTCCTTAATTGCCTCATGGCATAGCGTAGAATATATCGGCATTGTTGGAATCTCATTAGGAATTATTTCTCCACTATTTGTGGTCGCACTAGGCCTTTGTGCTGGAATTTCTCCGCTTTTATCACAAAAACGCGGTAATAATGAGTCTATTGATAAGTATCTTTCATCTTCTATTTTTATGTCTGCTGCTATTGGCTGTTTTTTTACCCTGCTTGCTTTTATTGTTTCTTTTATCATTCCATTTCTTGGTTTTGATCCACTCGTTACACCAAAAATTAAGGAGTATTTTTTAATTTTTTCGCTCTCTTTTCCTGCAGCAATGATATTTATTGGCATTAAAGAATTTCTACAAGCAAAAGAGGACATAATGTATGCCAATAGCATGTCCATTGTTGCTGTGTTTTTAAATCTACTACTTGGATATGCTTTAACCTTTGGAAAATTTGGCATACCTGAATATGGATTAAATGGACTTGCTTTTGCCGCAATTATCGTAAGACTTTTTCTAGCATTAAGTCTGATTTTTTATGTAAAAAAATATTTATTCCAAGAATATTTTCTCGATTGGCAATTCATTAAAGAGGCCATTAAATTAGGATTTCCAATATCTTTAACAATTCTGGCAGAAGTTAGTGCATTTACAACACTTACAATAATTATTGGTAGAGTGAGTATTGAACAAGCTGGCGCTCACAATATTGTTTTGCATATGGCATCGGTGACATTTATGGTGCCTCTTGCAATATGTACAGCTTTGGCCGTTAAAGTTGGAAATGCTTATGGGCAAAAGAATTTTCTTTTAATGAAAAACTATCTTTCTTGCGGCCTTTTGATGTCTTGGATTTTTATGTCTTTTACCTGTTTATTATTTTTAACCATACCAGAAACTCTTTTAAGTATTTTTACAACAGATGCAGGACTTCTTTTAATTGCGGCAAAACTTCTGTTGGTGGTTGGTCTTTTTCAACTATTTGATGGAACTCAAGTCACTGTTGCAGGAATTCTTCGCGGTGTTGGTGAAACAAAAAAGCCTTTTTGGATTGTTTTTTTATCTTACTGGATTATTGGTATTCCAATCGGTCTTCTTTTAAGAACATGGATTGAATTAGATGCTTTTGCGCTATGGATTGGTATTGCTCTTGCGCTTTTTTGTGCAGCATTAAGCCTTTTGCTCGTGCTCTATAAAACATTTAAAAGAATCAAACTATCAATTTCTTAAGACAATAAAAAAAATAAGCAATTTTTAAAAATCAAGATATAATAGTCTTATAATAATCTTTGTAGAGAAATAAATGGATATTTTAGTTGTTGATCCAAATCCTGAAATTTTTTGGTCCGTTTGCGGAGCAGTATCAAATGATAATTTTATAGTAGAACATCTTCCATCTTTGGAGGCCGCAGATGAAGTAATACAACGACGATTTCCAAAAATTGTTATAATTAATGGCAATCTTGGTATTACTCCTACAACGGAATTTGTCTATCGTAATAGAAATTTTGTTTTTGCACGAAACACAATTTTTTTTGTTGTGACGGCCAAAAAAGAACAAGAGGAGCGGCGAGATTTTTTAGTGGCAGGTGTGGAAATGGTTCTTCATAAAGAACCTGCTTTGCGTATTAATGAAGAATTTTTAAAAGAAATCATTTTATGGTTTTTAAAACCACCACAAAAACCACACGAAGCATTTAAGCATGATCCTGTAAAAATAAAAATTCCAGCACAGTGGAGAGCTTTTGGCAGAATCGGTTGGATTTCTCCTGAACAAATTCTAATAGAAACTAATGTCGAATTAAAGGAAAATGAGTTTATTAATTTTAATATGCCACTTCTTGAAGAATTAGAAATAAAAGATGCACAACTAAAATGTCTTCACAAAAATACCAACGGAATGTATTACCACTATAAAAATTCATATTTATGTAGCATTGTTACAAAAAAACCAGAACTTTTAAAAAAACGATTGACCTCTTGGATTCTTAATAATCAATCTATTTCAAGGCCCAAAACAATTAAGGCAATATATATCGAACAAGATGCCATCTATCGTCAAGAAATTCAAAAGATGATTAAAAAAGATGCAATTTTTTGTGCAAGAGGATTTCCAAATCTTTTAAACATAAAAGATGATTTGGATTTTCAAAAACCAAAACTTATTATCATCAATAATTCTTTTATTAAAACGGATTCCAAAAATTTTAATATTATTAGAAATTATATAAAAGAAAATAAGGCCTACTGTATAACATACTCATTGGAAAAAACTACAAAACTAAAAGAGCTTCAAAAAAACTATCCTTTTGCACTTCATTCATCCAGTCCTCTTGATTTTGCAATGCTAGAATCAATGGCACAAAAACTAGAAAGTAAAAGATCCATTGAAGAAAGACGAGAAGATATATCAAAGATTTTTTTTAATAAAGCGTCGGTATATGGCAGAATTTCATTTAACTCTCCGGCCAAGATAACCCAGTTAAGCGAACATGGGATAGAGATTGATCTACCATATTCAATGTCAGATAATACAAATTTTGAAGTCTCTTCACATTTATTTAAAATGCTAAATATTGCTAAAGTTCAATATCTTAAACTAGTGTTAAAAAAACAAAATGATCTTGAACCAGACTCTACTTATCATCGCGGAATTTTTATAGGTCATAGTGATAGAGAAAAAGAGATGATAAAAAATAGTATCTATATAATCAGAGAAGCAGGTTTTGAGGATTTTAAAGCATCCTCCTAATGTATTCTACTACCTAAATATTCTTTATATGTCCCCGGATAAAGATAAGTCGATCCCTTATCAATTTCTAATACTTTTGTTGCAAGATGATTTAAAAAATATCTATCATGGCTCACAAGCAAAATTGTTCCTTCATATCGTTTTAAGGCATCCAAAAGAATTTCTCGAGATTTTATATCTAAGTGGTTGGTTGGTTCATCTAAAATTAAAAGATTATATCCAGCTGACAATATCCACGCTAAAACAACTCTTGCCTTTTCTCCTCCAGATAAGAATTTTATTTTTTTATGAACGTCATCTCCTTTAAATAAAAATGCTGCCAATAAATTTCTTATAAAAGCATCAGTTTTACCTGGTAGCTTTGCAATTAATTCATCATAGATTGAACTATTCGGTTCTAAAACCTCAAGAGTATGTTGACTAAAATATCCGATTTCAATACTTGGGCCAAGTGTTGCACTTCCTGTTGTTGGAGCAACATCCTTTGCAATAATTTTTAAAAGTGTTGATTTCCCAGCACCATTTACTCCAACTACTGCAATTTTTTCTTGTCTTGAAACAGTAAAAGATAAATCTTTAAAAACCAGTTTAGCATTTGATTTAGAATCTACCCACTCTTTGCTTAAATCCTTAATAACAACAACATCATTACCTCCTCTTGGCATATCTGGGAGCATAATGCTTATTGTTTCTTCTTCAACATCTAATTCAACTCTTTCTATTTTTTCTAATTTTTTTACTCGAGATTGTACTTGTGCGGCATGTGATGCTCGGGCCTGAAATCTTGCAATAAACTCTTCTTCTTTTTTTAACATGCTCTGTTGACGATTTACCTGTGCTTCATTTTGAGTTTTTCTTATCTCTTTTTCTTTTAAATAAAACTCATAATTGCCAGAAAAAGTTGTCGCCTTACCTCTTGAAACTTCAACAATTTTTTTTACAACTTTGTTCATAAATTCACGATCATGAGTTGTTAAAAGCACTGCTCCTTTAAAATTAACAAGCCACTGCTCGAGCCATAAAATAGTTTCCATATCCAAATAGTTGGTTGGTTCATCCATTAAAATTAAATCAGGTGTAGATAATAAAACTTTTGCAAGAGCGATTCTCATTTTCCAGCCGCCACTAAAATCTTGAACCAACTTCCCATGATCTACAGGTTCTATTCCCAGACCAGTTAAAATTTCTTGCGCCTTACTCTCTATTTCATATCCGCCAATTTTTTCAAACTCTGTTTGAACATCACCCATTTTCATCAACACATCGTTCATCTCATCTTCGCTGATATTTGCATCACAAAGTTTTTCTTCAAACTCTTTTAGTTTGCCTGCTAAAAATTTTGCTCTTTCATGCCCACTAATTACCTCCATTAAAGCGCTTTGCCCTTTCATCTCACCTACACTTTGCGAAAAATAAGCAATTCTTGTATTTGAAACTAGGCTGATCTGCCCGTCATCAGGCATCTCTTCTTTTGCAATTATTCTAAAAATTGTTGT
This sequence comes from uncultured Bacteriovoracaceae bacterium, assembly GCA_964497525.1. Classification (GTDB taxonomy): domain Bacteria; phylum Bdellovibrionota; class Bacteriovoracia; order Bacteriovoracales; family Bacteriovoracaceae; genus CAZCDT01. The sequence goes on along the minus strand of CAZCDT010000007.1, from coordinate 19,856 downwards.
TTTCCCTGCACCATTTGGCCCAACAAGTCCTACTTTTTCACCAGCATTTATAGAAAAGTTAACTTTATCTAAAACAATCTGCCCACTATGACGTTTTGATATATTTGCAACTTGTAACATAAAAAATACACCTTATATTTTTATTAAAACTAGATAACGCATTTTAAAACTATTGATTACTTTAAAGATACATTTTAGTAAAGAGATTTAAACAAAGCTCTGATGAACGCTCTTTGTTTTAACCAAATTAAATCTCCTGCTGGAATTTGACTTGGTAATCTCGTTACAAAGTCTCCATGATCTGCTAGCAAAACTCCAAGATCATTTCCAAAATGATCAAAGAACTGATCTGAAGTTAAAACCATTCCATCATTATCACCATATCTATCAAGAATATTTTTTGTTATCACAAATTCATAGGAGAAAAATTCTTCTTTATTTTTAGAACGCACATAAAATACTTTGCTACTAATTTCTTTATATTCTTCATTTGTAAGAAGAGATAGCTTTTCTAAAAAAAGTGGGACAATATTTTTAAAGCGCAAAGACTCCCCTGCTGCAGATGCCCACCAATACAGCAAATGGCATGGAGACAGCAATGGTTTGCAAAAACTTAATGACATATCGGCAATTGGAGATCCCTTTACTGGTGATTGAATTAAGACTGCTCTATCAATCATTGAAACCATTTGTGGATTTTCTAGCAGCATCAATAAAATCTCAACACCACCTTTGCTATGCCCTATGAGTATGATTTTCCTATTTTTTTTGCCTTTATATTTTTTTATTAATTCTTTTGCCAATTCATCTGCTGAAATCAAAACATCATGACTTGTTTTTGGATAATAAATTAAAGCATCATGTACCATAAGAGCATTTTTTAATTCATCTTTTATAACTTGAAAATATGACGATTTCAAAAACTCATTCATCATTCCTGGCACTAAAATAATATCTTTATCCTTTAATATCCCTCGAATCTCACTACTTGGCGGAAAATCTATATTTTGCAATTCTTGATCAATTTGTTTAAGTAAGGAAGCTTTAACACTATTTATTCCAATAGATGAAATGGCCAAAAATAGTAAAATCCAAAATGTATTTTTTAATAGCATAGAACTATATATTAATCTTTTTGAGATAAGATTGAAAAGATGGCAATATCTGCACCAAACTCAGGCAAAAGCAATAAAGGTTAAAACAAGTAAAAGAACCTTTGAAAAAACAACTCTGGCCTTTCTCATACACACCTCCCACTGAAAAAGGATATATGCATGCTTTATGCCAGAGTTTTTATTGCCAGTTGGTGTCTTTTTGGCACCAATAATTACCCTCTTAAAATTGTAACTTTTTCGATTACAACATCTTGCGCTGGTTTATCTTGAAAAGCGGTCTTAACACTTCCAATTTTAAAAACAACATCCATTCCCTTTGTCACTTTTCCAAAAACAGTATGTCTGTTATTTAAATGAGGACATGGGGCAAGTGTTATAAAAAACTGAGAACCATTTGTTCCTGGCCCTGCATTTGCCATAGAAAGAATACCTTCTGCATCATGCTTTAGATTTGAGTTAAATTCATCTTTAAAACGATAGCCAGGAGAACCATTGCCACGACCATATGGACAGCCTCCTTGAATCATAAAACCTTCAATGACTCTATGAAAAATCAACCCATCATAAAATGGTCCTTCTTTTGAATCCGTATTTTGTCTACCTTCTGCTAGATTTACAAAATTCCAAACGGTCTCTGGACAATCTTTTACAAATAGATCTATTTCAAACTCTCCCATCGATGTTTTAAATGTTGCACTTAAAGAATTAACCTCTTCTTTGTAATCAATTTTTGAAATTCCCATACAAGCTCCTATTTGGTTTATAAATTCTTACGGAATCTTACACTTTTTATATAAATATGCAATTTGCTATTTCATTATGCCACACAAATGTGGCCTTCATTTTAAAACTATCTTAAACTAAAATATTCACTATTTTTTTGGAGTCAATTTTTTATGAATATTATGGATGGTTTTTTACTTGTCACAAAACTTTTAGGTGGGCTTTCTCTTTTTATTTTTGGTATGTCAATGATGAGCGATGCTTTGCAAAGAGCTGCTGGAAAAAAACTAAAAAAAATTCTTTTTGCTCTTACAAAAAATAGATTTTCAGGACTCGCGATCGGCACGTTGATTTCTTTTTTAATTCATTCAAGCAGTACAACAGTTATGCTTGTTAGCTTCATAAATGCTGGTTTGATCGGCTTTACACAATCTCTTCCAATTATGCTTGGAGCAAATATTGGTACAACGCTTTCAATGCAGATTGTTTCTTTTAATTTAAGTAAATACTGTTACTTCGCTATTGCCACAGGTTTTTTGTCATATTTTTTAACCAATAGTCAAAAAGCAAAAAATATTGGCCACATTATTTTAGGGTTTGGTCTTTTATATCTTGGTATGTCTTTAATGACAGACGCTGTTACCCCTTTTAAAAATCTTGAAACTTTTTACTCTGCATTTCAATATCTCTCAACAGGAACTCTCACATCTGTTTTTCTTGCTCTTTTTTTCTCCACTCTTTTTACAGGAATTGTTCAAAGTAGTGGAGCAACAATCGGTATTATATTTGCTCTCTCTGGAGCAGGGATTTTAACGAGTTTTGAACAAACCCTGCCACTAATTTTAGGAGCACACATTGGAACTTGTGCAACCGCAATGCTTGGCTGTATTGGCACTCAAAAATCTGCAAAGCGCTTTGCTTTATCTCATCTTTTATTTAACATCATTGGCGCAGGATTTGCTCTTTTAATGTATAAGTTTTATACATGGCTAATTCCTCTTACAGATTCCGATCTAGTAAGACAAGTTGCCAACGCTCACTCTATTGTTCAAATTATAAACGCACTAATCTTTCTTCCATTTATTGCTGCATATTCTAAATTTTTGCATTTTGTATTTCCAAATAAAAACAGCAAAGAAGAAATTTCTCACTTGCATGATGAGCTACTCGATACTCCAGAAGCGGCTTTAGTTGCAGCAATTAAAGAACTAAAAAGAATGTCGACCGTTTCTAGAGATATGTTTCAAAATGCAATGCGAGGACTGCTTGATTTAGATTTTCAAAGATTTCAAGCTGTAGCAAGAGATGAAGATATTTTAGATAACATGAAAATTGCTATTACAAACTTTTTGCATTCGCTTGCAGAAAGAAAACTCTCTAGACGACAATCTGTAATGCTGCAATATCTTCTTTCGGCGGCCAGCGAGCTTGAAAGAATTGGCGATCACATAGAGACAATGATTGAAACGACAACAGAGAAAACAAAAAACAAAGTATGGTTTGATGATGACAGCATGCTAGATTTGATTACGTTATTTAAAAAAGCTGATCACATAATAATGAGAATCGGAAAATCATTTGAACCATCTTACTACGAATCTTCTATAAAATTTGCAGGCAGTATTCTTGAAGAAAGAGATAATTACGTAAAGTTTAGTGCAGATGTTAGGAATAAATATACTCGTAGAATTCTAGATCAAAAAGAAAATGCCATCAGCGGAATCTATTTTAACCAATACATTACCTGTTTTAATAAAATTGTTAAACACGCAAAAACAGTTGCTGTTGTCGAAAAAGAACCACTCTTTTTTATAAAAAAACATAAAATGGAGAAAAAGGCCACGAAAGCAGAACCTTGCAAGGGAATGGACTTAAATCACAAAGTCGGCAATTATGATGCAAAAATTTTCACACCGGACGACGAAAACTAAAAATCAATAATCTCGTCAACGCTTTCAATCTTTACAACATAACAAGGAGCATTTTCTCTTTGAATAAGAGTTACTTCATAGGCCGCTTTTGTTGATGGGTCATTATTTGAAAAAACCCATGTTCCAACAACAACGGTATTTCCAGATCGCTTAAAACTTAATGTTTCGTATGGGGCAACAACTGTTCCTTCTACAGAGTTTAGCATTTCAACTAAAACGGCGGCCCTTTCAGCTTCAAATTGACATGGATTTGCTTGCGCAAATACAGAAGAAGAAATCAAAAGACTTAATACCAAAATTAAAAATGCTTTCATAAACTCACCTCATCAAAAAAGATACATTTAATGCTTCTATACGTTTTTTTTGAAGGAAATTAAAGATTAAGTGGAGTTGCTGTGTAAAATTTACTCTATTTAACCGGAAGTTTGCAAATCTAGGTAGAGCTACTTTTAACCCAGATAATGCATTTAAGATCGTTGCGAGGGAGCAAAGTGCCGATTCAGACAAGGATTGAACAATTTTTTGGGCGAACGCTTATATTAATAAGCGGAGGTCAAAAAATTGTGAAGACGCTGTCTGTATCGAGCAATTTGCTTCCGTAGTAGACTTAAAATGCATTATCTGGGTTTAATTTAGCAAACACCTATAAATCTCTAATTGCCGAAGACGAAAGATCTGCATACGGATTATTATTTAAAAAGAGGAGCTCAATTTTTGGATTAATCGCCAAGATTTTTTCCTTGGCAATATATACTAAATTTTTAGGACTTACCCTTGTAACGACATAAATTCTTGATAGTGCATTTAAAATTATTTCAGGACTTTTCCAATTTACTAACTCACAAAAACAGTCATCACCCATCAAAAGAGATTTTTTTTCAACTCTTAATTGCGGCAACCATGCAGAGGTCGGATTTATATCCTCCATTCCAAAAAAACCGGGATACAAAAAAACATTTTTATAATTTTTTATTTCTTTCAAAAGTAAGAGTATCCCTTGCCACTTGCAGCGAACTACAGATGAGGCCTCTTTTTTCCAAGGATTTTTATCCGGAACCAAAACAAGTGCCGACTCATTTAAAAACTCTCCGCATAACTGCACGCATCGTTCGTGCCCTTGATGCCAAGGATTAAAGCTTCCTCCAAAGAAAATAAACTCTTTAAAATTTAAAACATCACCACTAGTTGCAATTTTTTTCTCTGTTAAAATTTCTTTTGCAATAAGAGCGATCGAAGATTCTTTAAAAAATGCGTGTGGCATAAATGCCCAAAATTTTGCAACGGCCTCACATAAAATTGCTCCATGATCAAACGCCAATGAATTTAAATCAAAAATATCAATCCACTCTGCACATTCTGCATCATCAAGTCCTTTTATACTCAAATCATAAATACTATTTTTCTGCAGTAAAACCAAAAAAGGATAAGTTGCTGTTTGTCCTCTTGGATCCCTGCCTGGTCTTTTTCTAACAGTTAATGGAAAAAAAATATCTATTGGCAAATCAAGTGATGTCTCTTCTAAAAGCTCTCTTTTTGCTGCGGCCTTGGGGTCTTCTTTCTCTTCAATAAATCCACCAGGGAAGGCGTATTCTCCTGCAAACGGTGGATACTTTCTTTTTACAACTAAAAGCTCTATTTTTTTAAACTCCTCATCGATTCTAAAAACCACCGCATCTGAAGTCTGACCTTTTTTCATTAAAAATCCCTATCCATAACAGTTTTTCGGCCATCATTTCTTGCATTTGCTGCCGCCTCATCGCAAAGATGCCGCACGGTGTCAGACAATTTATCCATCACGGACTGTGAAGTATTCATATCGTATTTGGCCTTTATATAATTTTTTAATTTAGAGGCCACAATCAAAATATCATTTGGAACATCGGCCGATGATATATTTACTGATGGCCCACCTGATGAAACAACAATACGACGTGGTGCTCTCTCACTCTCTTCTAATACTGTTTCTTGAGGTTGATCTGGCGATAACTCTTCTTGGGCCCATGCATCTTTGTGATTTAAAACTGAGCGATGAACATCCCAACAATCAACAGAGCAAAAAGCACTTTTTCTACAAGAAGATACACTACAGACTTGATAAACTGAATTAAGACCTATCTCTTTTTTACAAACACTACATTTTCTCCAAAACATTTTTACCTCCAACCACGATACAAATTTTCTCTAAAAAATCATAACAGCTTTACGAGCAAGGCGCAATTTTGGTATAAAACTATAGAAACTTTTTAAATTCTTAGTTTACTATTTTATCTTTAACAAGGATCAGAAAATGATAAAAAAAATTGATCACTTAGGTGTGGCCGTTAAATCACTTGAAGAATCTATTAAATTTTACGAAACTGTTTTTGGACTCAAATGTGAGGGCACGGAAGAAGTAGCTTCTCAAAAAGTTAAAACTGCTTTTTTTAGTATCGGAGATACTCACATCGAACTACTTGAGCCAACCTCTCCAGATAGTCCAATCGCTAAATTTCTAGAAACCAAGGGAGAAGGAATTCATCATATTGCCTACTACTGTGATGATATCGACGGCCAGCTAAAAAATGCTAAAGATAGTGGAGTAAAACTTTTACATGAAGTTCCAATAGAGGGTGCTCACGGGAAAAAGGTTGCTTTCTTACACCCAAAATCTACTCATGGCGTACTAACAGAATTTTGCAGCAACTAATTAATATATTTATTTTTAATATACCACAAAAGGTAAATAACTATGAAAATGGAAGAAAGAGTAAAAAACTTATTAGATAAACGCATTAAGGCAAAACTTGGCGGAGGTCAAGATAGGATAGACAAGCAACACGCCAAAGGACGTCTTACCGCAAGAGAGAGAATTGATCTACTTGTTGATCCAGGATCATTTGAAGAATTTGATATGTTTAAACATCATAGATGTCATAACTTTGGAATGGAAAAAACTCAATTTTTAGGTGATGGTGTTGTTACTGGATATGGTACTGTAAATGGAAGAACAGTCTATATCGCAAGCCAAGATTTTACTGTTCAAGGAGGCTCTCTTTCTGAAACTCAATCTGAAAAAATTTGCAAAGCGATGGATATGGCCGTTAAAAACGGAGCACCTTTTGTTTCATTAAATGATTCAGGGGGGGCAAGAATTCAAGAGGGTATTGAAAGTCTTGCAGGATATTCTAATATTTTTTATCGAAATGTAATGACCTCTGGAGTTGTTCCACAAATTTCTGCAATTTTTGGCCCATGTGCTGGTGGAGCCGTGTACTCACCTGCATTAACAGATTTTTGTATCATGGTAAAAAACAACAGCTATATGTTTTTAACTGGGCCAAAAGTTGTAAAATCTGTAACTCATGAAACCGTAAATGAAGAACAACTTGGTGGAGCAACAATGCATGCTACAAAATCAGGCGTTGTTCACTATGCAGCAGAAGGTGAAGAAGATGCTATTAATTATATTAAAGCTCTTTTAGAACACATGCCTTCAAACAATATGGAAAAAGCTCCAATTCAAGAAACTCTTGATCCAGTCGAAAGAAGCGATGAAGAATTAAATTTTGTTGTACCAGAAAGTGCAACATCTGCTTATGATATGAAAAAAGTTATCGAGCTAACTGTTGATGATAAGCGCTTTGTTGAAGTGCATGCTGAATTTGCAGCAAATATTGTTGTTGGTTTTGCAAGATATGGTGGCGAGGCCGTAGGTATTATCGCCAACCAACCTTCTGTATTGGCAGGAGTTTTAGATTGCAATGCATCTGTAAAAGCAGCAAGATTTATCAGATACTGTGATGCTTTTAATATACCAATTGTAACTTTTGTCGACGTACCTGGATTTTTACCAGGAACAGCCCAAGAGTATGCAGGAATTATTCGTCATGGAGCAAAATTAATGTATGCCTACGCTGAGGCCACTGTTCCAAAAATAACAATCATTACGAGAAAAAATTATGGTGGAGCATATTGTGTTATGTCTTCTAAGCATCTTCGCGGAGATATAAACTACGCATGGCCGACAGCAGAAATTGCAGTTATGGGATCAAAGGGTGCTACTGAAATTTTATATGCAAAAGAAGCACAAAAATCTCCTGACCCACAAAAAGTTTATCTGGAAAAAGAAACAGAGTATTCTGAAGCATTTTTAAATCCATATAGAGCTGCAGAAAGAGGATATGTTGATGACATTATAATTCCAAAAGAGACTCGATTTAGAATTATTAAAGCTCTGCGTATGCTTAAAAATAAAAAAGATCAAAATCCACAAAAAAAACATGGAAATATTCCATTGTAACAAGGAGCAAATTTATGAGTAGTATAAAAAAGCTCTTTGGTGGCGAGAAAAAAGAGAGTAAAAAAAGTGTAGAAATAAATGGAATGCCTGTTGAAGTTTTGCTAGCAATTTCTATGGCGCTTGATCTTGAGGCACAAGAACTTGAAGGAAGAAAAGTTTTAACATGGAAGGATCAAAAAGATTCTTTATGGGGTATTCAAGGTAGAATTAATAATTTGAATCTACGCACAAGTTTTAATATTAGGAGAAGTTAATGAAAACATATAAATTCAATATTAACAAAAAACCGTTTGAGGTTATCATTCATCAAAATGATTTTAAAGTTGCAACACTTGAAGTTAATGGCAAAAAATATGAAGTAGAAATTTCAGATATAAAAAATAGTGTTGCTGAAATTTTAAAACAAAAACAAAAAGAAATTATAAAGGCCCCACCTTTAAAACCTAATAGCTCCTCACAAAATGTTTCAGTGCCAAAGCCCTTAGAAGATCGAGGTGTACGAGCACCGATTCCTGGTCTTATCAGAATGGTATTTGTAAAAACTGGAGATAAAATTAAAGTTGGTTCAAAGATTGTGATGATGGAAGCAATGAAAATGGAAAATATTATCTCTTCAAAAATTGAAGGAACTGTAACTGCCGTTTTAGTTGTTGAAGGAGATTCTGTTGCCCAAGATCAATTAATGATTCAAGTTGAGTAATAGTAAAAAGATGAAGGAAAAAGCAATTATTGTCGACATTGATGGAACTCTTGCAAATGTTAATCATCGGGTACATTACGTAAAAAGTACCCCTAAAGAGTGGAAAAAATTTCATAGCGAAGCAAGTAACGACAAGGTTAATTCTTGGTGTGAAAGTATAATCACCGCGATGAAAAATAATGGATATAAAATTATTTTAGTAACAGGAAGAGATGCTCCATACAAAGATATGACAATTTCATGGCTGAGTAAAAATAACATTTCGCATGATTTGCTGTACATGCGCCCAGATAAGGACTTTCGCGAAGACAGCATAATTAAAAAAGAGATCTATGAAGCAAAAATAAAAGAATTTTTTGATGTAGAGTTTGTATTAGAAGATAGACTACAAGTTGTAAAAATGTGGCGAAGCTTAGGCCTTACATGTCTACAATGTGATTGGGGAGATTTTTAAAATGGATTATAATTTTTCACAAATCGAAGCGCGTTGGCAAAAATTTTGGGATGAGAAGAGAACTTTTAAATGTGAAGTCGATAAAAATAAGAAAAAGTTTTATGCACTCGATATGTTTCCATATCCATCAGGAGCAGGTCTTCATGTCGGTCACCCCGAGGGATATACTGCCACAGATATTGTTTGTCGCTATAAGCGAATGAATAATTTTAACGTGCTTCATCCAATGGGATGGGATAGTTTCGGACTTCCTGCAGAAAATTACGCCATAAAGACAGGAACTCATCCAGATGTAATTACCAAACAAAATATTCAAACATTTAAAAGACAGTTAAAATCAATTGGCTTTTCTTATGACTGGGATAGAGAGATTGCAACAAGTGATGCAAGTTACTATCACTGGACACAGTGGATTTTTGTTCAGCTATACAATAAAGGTCTGGCATACGAAGAAGAGGTATCTGTAAACTGGTGTCCTAATCTTAAAACGGTATTAGCAAATGAAGAGGTTGTTGACGGAAAATCTGAGATTGGTGGCCATCCTGTTATTAGACTTCCAATGAAACAGTGGATGCTAAAAATCACAGATTATGCTGAGAGATTACTTGAAGACTTAAATGATCTAGACTGGCCAGAAGGGATTAAAGATCAACAAAGAAATTGGATCGGTAAATCTCAAGGTGCATCGGTTACTTTTTTAGTTGAAAACTCTCAAGAAAAAATAGAAGTATTTACCACAAGGCCAGATACTTTATTTGGCGCAACCTATATGGTACTTGCACCAGAGCACCCTCTAGTTGAAAAAATCACAACAACTAATCAAAAAAATGACGTAAAAAAATATTTAGAAAACACTCGTAAAAAATCTGATTTGGAAAGAACTGATCTAAATAAAGATAAATCTGGAGTTTTTACTGGAGCTTACGCAATAAACCCAGTTAATGATCAAAAAATTCCGATCTGGATTGCCGACTATGTTCTTATTTCTTATGGAACTGGAGCAATTATGGCCGTTCCTGCACATGATACAAGAGATTGGGAATTTGCAAAAAAATTCAATTTACCAATCACTCAAGTTTTACAAGGTGGAGATATTCAAAAAGAAGCATTCACCGGTGATGGCGTGCACATTAATTCAGGAATGTTAGATGGCCTTAATAAACCAGATGCCATTGCAAAAATAATTTCTTGGCTTGAAGATAAAAAAATTGGAAAAAAACAGATCAACTATAAACTTCGTGATTGGGTTTTTTCTCGTCAAAGATATTGGGGCGAACCATTCCCTATTTTAAAGTTTGAAGATGGAACCATTCGCTGTCTTGAACCTGATGAATTACCTGTAACTTTACCAGAAGTTGAAAAATACGAACCATCAGGCACAGGAGAATCTCCTCTTGCAACAATTGATGAATGGCTATATGTGATCGATCCAAAAACAAATAAAAAGGCAAAACGAGAAACTCACACGATGCCACAGTGGGCCGGAAGTTGTTGGTACTATCTACGTTTTTTAGATCCACAAAATAATAAGGCAGCCTGGGATAAAGAAAAAGAAAAATATTGGATGCCTGTTGACTTATATGTCGGAGGAGTCGAGCACGCTGTTTTACACCTTCTTTATGCTCGTTTTTGGCATAAAGTTCTATTTGATCTAGGACATGTTTCAACCAAGGAACCATTTTTAAAACTCGTGAATCAAGGTCTAATTCTTGGAAGCGATGGCGAAAAGATGAGTAAATCCAGAGGAAACGTGATTAATCCTGATAACGTAATAAAAGAGTATGGTGCAGATTCTTTACGGCTTTATGAAATGTTTATGGGGCCTTTAGAGAAAGTAAAACCGTGGTCAGAACTGGGAATTAAGGGTGTATATAACTTTTTAAATAGAACTTTTAGATTCTTTTTTGATGAAGCTAATATCGCTTCAGGAGACGAAGATTTAGAGACACTAAAACTTCTTCATAAAACCATAAAAAAGGTCGGTGGCGATATTGATACCATGAGATTTAATACTGCAATTTCTCAGATGATGATTTTTGTTAATCACTGCTATAAAAAATCAAAAGTAACAAACCAAACAAGAAAAGATTTTGCGCTAATACTATCCCCATTTGCACCCCACTTAGCAGAAGAGTTATGGCGTGTAAGTGGCGAACAAGAAACCCTAGCTTATTACCCATGGCCAAAATTTGATCCAGAACTTGCAACAGATGACATGGTAACAATTGCTGTTTCAATTAATGGCAAACCAAGAAGTGCAATAGATATTGCACCAGATTCATCACAAGAAGAAGTTGCTAATTTGGCAAAAACTCAAGAGAAGCTTATAAAATATTTTGATGGTCAAGAGTGCATAAAAGTTATTTTTGTTCCTAACAAAATAATAAATTTTATCCTAAAGGCCAAAAGCTAGAGATTTAAGATCCGGCCAGCGATAGGACTATTATTATATTTTGAAATTCGTAGTTGCGATACTATATTAAAATGATTAACATTTTAGATAGAGTTGTTGATTTTTTTATAAAATTACGCTTGCTTTACAACTTATAACGGCTACATCCCAAGGATGGGAAGGGTTAAAGAGCATGGAAAATAATAGTAGTTTTACCAGTGACATCGCATCGCATAGAAAACAAAAAATTTGGGCCATAGGTGGTGGTAAAGGTGGAGTTGGTAAAAGTCTTGTAACGGCCAACTTATCAATTTGTCTATCACTTCTTGGATATAAAGTTGTAGCAATTGATTTAGATCTTGGTGGAGCAAATCTTCATACATGTCTTGGTGTTCCTGTTCCTGATAGCACGTTATCTGATTACGTTACAAAAAAAGTAAAAGACATAAATGAACTTTTAACTCCAACAGCGATTAAAAATCTTTTTTTAATAAGTGGTGCTCAAGATGATTTGGGAATTGCAAATCTTAAGCACATGCAAAAGACAAAAATACTTAATCACTTTGAAGACATAGACGCTGATTTTTTACTATTGGATTTAGGCGCAGGAACCACTTTTAACACGCTTGATTTTTTTATTGCTGCCGATAAGGGAATACTTGTTTCTCTTCCAGAGCCAACCTCTATTGAAAACACATATCGCTTTATAAAATCTGTATACTATAGAAAATTAAAAATGGCAGAAGAGTTTTTAGAAATTTCTCCTTTAATCGACCAAGCGATGAATGCAAAGATGTCTCAAAATAGCACTCCTGCAGATCTTGTAACACGTGTTATGAGTATTAATCCTCAGATGGGACAAAAGTTAAGGCAAGAGATTACAAAATTATCTCCACGACTAATTATAAATCAAATTAGGACTCAAGCCGACATCGATATCGGACATTCGATGAGAATTATTTGTAAAAAATATTTTGGAATAGATTTAGATTATGTTGGTCATTTAGATTACGATGCGACAGTGTGGCAAAGTGTTAAAAAACGTCGGCCACTACTTATGGAATATCCTAATTCAACTTTGGTTAATAATTTTGATCGCATCGTTCATGGCCTTTTAAATATTCCAACAATTCAAAGAGAGAGAGGTTATGAAAAACTACTATGATACTTTAGAGGTGCCAACAAATGCCTCTGCTCAAGAAATTCAACAAGGCTATATGCGAATTAAAAATACTTATTCCCAAAATAGTTTGGCATTATACTCTTTAATCGATCAACATGAATGCAAACAAATTCTAGATTCAATAGAAGAAGCATACTCGATTCTTTCAGACCCAGAAAAAAGAGTAAGATATGATGAGGCCCGAGGAATAAATAATAGTGCGAGTCAAAACTCTTCTGCCGATCCAAGTAGATCTATTGCCGAGCTAGTATCTCAAAATGCGTCAAATTTTTCTTCGAGTAGTGGACAATTTATTGGAAACGCTGGTGATAATATTACCAAAATAGTTGCTAAAAGAATTTATGATATAACATATGATAGAAATGAAGAATTTGAAAAAGAGATCGAAGAGGCAACTGAGTTTTCTGGCGAATTTTTAAGAAAAATACGTGAGTATAAAAATATTTCTGTAACAAAAATGATCGATATGACAAAGGTCTCTAAAACTTACCTTTCCTACATCGAAGAAGAAAATTATAAGTCATTACCCGCAATGGTTTATGTTAGAGGATTTGTTTATCAATACGCAAAATGTTTGAGATTAAATCCTGATCTTGTGGCAACCTCTTATATGGCACGTATAAAAACATTACAAGACGACAATAAAAAGCATAAAAAATAATTTTAATGAATGAATCCATAATTCTGACAATCACAGATAAAGATATTAAAGATTATCGACGACTTGATCTGTTTTTAACTGACAAACTCACAAGTCTTACAAGATCACAAATAAAGCAGATGTTTGAAGATGATTTAATAACTTATCATCAAAACTCGCCAGATTTCCAAAAAGAGCTGATTTTAAATAAGATGCCTCCTGTTGGAACAATTTTAGAAGTATTACCAAGGGTTGACGAAAATTTGATCACCCCTCAAGACATTCCTTTAAACATTTTATATGAAGACTCTCACCTTTTATTTATCGATAAGCCTGCGGGGATGGTGGTTCATCCTGCTCCAGGGAATTATACAGATACACTTGTAAATGCACTTCTTTATAAATATCCAGAGATAAAAATGGTTGGACATCCAAGTAGACCAGGAATTGTACATCGGCTCGATAAAGGAACATCGGGTGTGATGGTTGTTGCAAAAACTTGCGAAAGCTATCTTGAATTAACAAAAATATTTGCCATTCATGCCATAGAACGCCAATACGAAGCAATCATTTTAAATAAATCCTTTCCTCTTTCTGGAACCCTTAAAGGTAGAATTGGCAGACACCCACAAAATCGACAAAAGATGGCAATAGTAAAAAACGGCAAAGAGGCAATTACTCACTATAAAGTTTTAGAAAAAAAAACGAAACTAGCACGAATTGAGTATACTTTAGAAACAGGCCGAACTCACCAAATAAGGGTTCACACATCAACTCTTTTAAAGTCTCAAATTTTAAACGATGAAACATACGGCCAACCAAAAAAACAGCTCGAATATTTAGGAAAAGAATTTTTTTCATTTTTTGAGAAACATCCATACACTTTTTTGCATGCAAAACTCTTGGCACTTACCCACCCTATAACAAAAGAAAAGTTGCTCTTTAGATCATCTTTACCTAAGATTTTTGATGATGTATTTAATTTGGTACAATGATGAAACTTCCTTTAATAAAACACAAAATTCAAGATAATATTTTTTTTGAAGTCTATAATGATATTTTAGATTTTCCTGCTCTTTATGTTGATCAAATCCATGGAGAATCTATTGTTGATAGTGCGTTAATAAAACTTGATCACGAAGAACTTTCCGCCGATGGAATACATTTTTCTATTCTAAATTTTAAAGATCCATGTGCAATTCAAACAGCAGATTGTATGCCACTTGTTTTGCTAGGAGAAGAGAGTGGCGTTATTGTACATGCTGGATGGAAAGGTGTTGCAAACAACATCGCTCTTTCAAAAACAGTCATAGACTTAAAACCAACAAAGTTAATAATTGGGCCTCACATTAGAACTTGCTGCTATGAAGTTCAAAAAGATTTTAAAGAGCACTTCCTAGATTCAAATGCATTTATAACAAAAAATGGTAAACTATATTTCTCACTAAAAGATGAACTTCTTAATCGAATTTTAAGGGTATTTCCAAATATAAAAATTTACGATGATAATTTGTGTACTTGCTGTGATAAAAGATTTCAAAGTTATCGCAGGGAGAAAAAAAGTTGTCGTAACTGGAATGTAATTAGAAGGATATAAAAATGAAAAAATCAAGTTTAACTTTAAACGGACTTACGAATGCTCACCTACTATTATTTGTTGCTGCAATTGGAATGTCTATCAGCTCTTTATACCTTTTAGTTCACCATTTTCAGGTATTTTATCCTAAAGGTCTAGGCCTTGGAACGGTTTGTGATATAAATGGTTTTTTTAGCTGTGATGCTGTTGCTTATTCTATTGTTTCTCAAATTTTTGGAATTCCAATAGCGCTTTTTGGACTCTTGGCCGGAACATTTTTACTATATAGCTCAATTTTTCCCTCTGAAAAACTTGAATCTAGCAATCACATTTTAGTCTATCTAAATTTTATCGGTTGCGTGCTCTTGTTTTTATACTCTTTAATTGCACTAAAACACCTTTGCCCTTTTTGCTCTTTGTATTATCTTTTTTCCGGCCTTGCTGCGATTTTATTTTATCGCTTTAGTTCTTTTAAAAAATTAGAAACAAAAATAATCACGATATATGCAATAATAACTTTCATTGCAATTGGAATTTTTTCTTTGGTGGTTTATTCTAAAGAAAGCGATAAAAAAGAAATTGCAAATGTTATTTTAGAAGATTTTAAAACATATCCAAATCTTGGGAATCCAGAGGTAGAATCGCCTTATCGCTTGGCATCAGCAACTAAAAACTTTAGCGATGCTCCTATAAGAATTTCCATTTTTTCAGATTTCGAGTGCTCTGCATGTGCAATGATGTCTGAGATTGCCCACAAAGTAGCAATCAGATATCAAGGAAAAATTAATATTCAATACTTTTTTTATCCACTAGACAATGAGTGTAATCCATTTATGCAAGGACCAATGCATATTAATGCTTGCAAGGCAGCATATCTAACAGCATGTAAACCTGAAGAATTTAAAGAATTACATGATGTGATTTTTAAAAACCAAGCAAATATTAATGCTTCTTGGATAAATGATCTTGCAAAAAAAGAAGGAGTTTATGATTGTATGAACAATCCAGAGACCAAAAAAACCGTGGTCTCTTTAATTGAGGCCTCTAAAGATTTCAATATTAAAGCAACTCCAACAATGATTCTAAATGGTGTAAAAATTGAGGGAGCAAGATCGCTAGAGACTCTTTATATAATCATAGATGATCTTGTAAAAAACAGTCGGTAAAATACATTGAAAAAAAATCCAATTAAACCAAAAAGTTTTAAAACCATTGAGACACACTGTCATCTCGATTATCTAAAATCAGCACCTCTAGATGATATTTTAAAAACATGCCAAGAAGAAAATATTGAAAAAATAATAACGGTTGCCGTTTCAAAAGAGAATCAAGATGCGGTTATTGAGTTGGCCCAAAAATATCATAATGTTTATACCACACAAGGGATACATCCACATAACGCCAAGGAGTGGGATGAATCTTTAAAGATAAAAATTTTAGAGAACTTAAAGAGTAATAAAATATGTGCCTACGGAGAAATTGGACTAGACTATCACTATAATCTTTCACCACAAAAAATACAGCAACGTGTTTTTGAAGAGCAACTAGAGATTGCTATTTCTCACAAGTTACCAATCATTATTCATTCAAGAGAAGCAGAAGATGATACGATGGCAATTTTAAGCAATCACAAAAATTATTTGCCAAGTAATGTTGTAATTCATAGTTTTACATCAAAGCTTGAGCTTGCAAAATTTGCGCTAAATAACGATATGTTTTTAGGATTTAATGGAATACTAACTTTTAAGTCCGCGGCCAACGTCCAAGAGGCATTTCTTTATGCTCCACTTGAAAAAATTGTCGTCGAAACCGATGCTCCCTTTTTAGCTCCTGATCCTTACAGAGGCAGAGAAAATTCTCCGGCCCTTATTCCTTGGATCACTCAAAAAATGTCATTAATGAAAGAGGTTTTACAAGAGGATCTTTGTTATAAACTCTATGAAAATAGCTCTAAATTATTTCGCCTATGAAAAAAATAATTCACGTCGATATGGATTCATTTTTTGCTTCGGTTGAACTTTTAGATCGGCCAGATTTAATTGATAAACCTGTGGCAATTGGCGGAACACCAAAAGAGAGAGGGGTTTTGTGTACCGCAAATTATGTGGCACGAACTTTTGGAGTAAGATCAGCAATGTCATCTGCAAAAGCATTAAAAATTTGTCCAGAGCTTGTTTTAATTCCACCAAACTTTGAAAAATATGAAAGAGAGAGTGCGGCAATTTTAGAAATCTTTTCTCGTTTTACAGATAAGATAGAACCACTATCTCTTGATGAAGCATTTTTAGATGTCACGAGCGCAAAAGACGGAAATCAAAGTGCCGTTTTAATTGCAGAAAAAATTAGAGAACTTATAAAAAAAGAGCGAAACCTTACAGCTTCTGCAGGAGTATCGATAAATAAACTACTGGCAAAAATTGCCAGCGATCAAAATAAACCTGATGGCATGTGTGTTATTTTGCCACATCAAATATCTGAGTTTGTAAAAAAACTTCCATGTCGAAAACTCTTTGGTGTTGGAGAGGTGACTGAAAAAAAACTGCTCTCAATGGGTATTAAAACCTGTGGTGATTTACAAAAAATTCCCCTTTTGCACTTAAGAAAATATTTTGGAAATTTTGGAAGCGATTTATACTATCTTTCTAGAGGAATTGATGATCGCGAAGTGATTGTTAGCGATGAAAGAAAATCTATTGCTATCGAACACACATACCCAACAGATCTAGCTACACTAAATGAGTGTATCGAAAAAATTCCAGAGATTTATAACGAGTGGATGCATCGATTTGAAAATCTTGATGGAAAATATAAAATTAAAACAATTTTTGCCAAAGTAAAATTTTCAAATTTTAAACATACGACGATGGAGCGATCGACAAATCTTAGAAATCCTGCACCATCAGATTTTATACCGCTACTCACTGGTGCATTTTTAAGAGAAGAATTACCTGTTCGTCTATTGGGAATTGGGGCAAAAATTGTGCCACAAGAAGAAGACCAACAGCTTTTGTTAGAGTTTTAGCGTGCTTGTAAAAACAAGCATTTTCTCGGTTTTGCAAACATTATTTGGCAAAACATGACGGTTTTACCAAATAATGTTTGCAAAACCGGCAAAAATGCATATAATAGTATCAATCGAACTTTTGACTCAACGAGTTGGCAATGAAACGTGATATCAATATCGACCAATTTCTTCGTTTTGATGAAACAGAAAGTTCTGTTTTGCTGGTTGAAGGAGCGCGCCAAGTTGGGAAAACATATTTTCTAAATGACATATTATCTGAAAAAAATCACATAAAAATTGATCTAGAAAAAGAAAAAGCTTTTAGGGCCAAGATTGATGCTACCACAAATTTTGAGGAGTTTGATCTTCTTTTAAAAACTCAAAAAGGCCTTAAAAGTGGGGCCATACTTTTTATTGATGAGGCCCAAGAAAGTGAGAAGCTTGGTGAATACGTACGTTACATGAAAGAATCATGGACAAATGTTACAACCATTTTAACAGGTTCAAGTATGACCAAGCTATTTCGACCTAATACTAGAGTGCCTGTTGGTAGAATTAACTATTTAACAGTGAACCCTTTTTCGTTTAGAGAGTTTTTGCGTTTTATAAACAAAGAGGAGATGCTTGATTCTGCTCTTGAGTTGAGTATACAAAATAAAGCAATTCCATCTTTTATACACGAAGACTTATTAAAACTATTTGATGATTATCTTTTTTGCGGAGGTATGCCTGCCGTAGTAAAAAGTTATTTTCAAAATAGAGATTTTTCAGAGACAATAAGTAATCTTGTCGTTTCTCAGCAAGACGATTTCATAAGAAAAGAGCGAAATATTTCCAACGATCTCTACTTAAAAGCATTAAAAGGAATCTCTAATCATGTCGGTGGAAATTCAAAATTTACACATATATCTGATAACTATCACTACGCAAAAAAAGTTGTTGATTTGCTAAAAGAGTGGTTTTTGATATTAGAAATTGAGCAAAAAGGATCTATTGAAACACAAAATTTTCTTCCAAAAAGATATTTATACGATATTGGAATTTTAAGGAGTCTAAGAGAGACCGTCACGCCAAGGTTATCTATAATTAACTCTTTAGATGAAAAGCTAAGAATTCCAATTGGCGGTTTGATCGAAAACTTCGTACTCATTGAATTATTAAGAAATAAATCAAGATTTCATAATATTTCTTCATGGAAAAAAAGCAACAAGGATTCAATTGAAGTAGATTTCATTTATAAAAATAAAGATCAAACTTATCCAATTGAAGTTAAAGCTTCCGTAAAAATCCATAACAGACATTTTAAAAATTTAATTCACTATTTAAATGAACAAAATCTACATCAAGGACTTCTTGTTAGCTTGGCAGAATTTAAGAAATTAAAAATTGGTGATAAAGAAATAATAAACATTCCGGCATATTTATTTTCAAGAGATACTGCTTGCCGTTTTTTTTAACTCGCCGGTTGCACTAGGATCAAGAATTCAGCCAGATGACTTTGTTCGTCGTTGCGTTAGAAAAAATATAATTTATCATAAAGATTTGCGAAAAAACTTCTACTAATTTTTTTGTATTAAAAACTGATCCATATGAAGTTGGCCGAATTCGAGGATGGCTTTCCTTTTATTGCAACTAGAATAAAGAATTTGCAAGTTATTAACGACAGTTGCACCATTTTTAGCAAAGCTTTTTTTGTGATCATGCTCTAAAAAGAAGATAGATCCGCAGTTTGTGCATGACTTGTTTGATTTATTGTAAACTTCGCGTTTTATACTTGCAGGAATATAGCGAGTAGCTCCAGAATTACTCGGAGTTACTATTTTAGCTTTGGAACTACTTTTTATAGTTGTAGTAGATTC
>CAZCDT010000006.1:0-68997 GCA_964497525.1 uncultured Bacteriovoracaceae bacterium | reverse complement strand
CTCTGCATTAAATATAGAAAGATTTAAAAAAGTTTTAATTTTTAATTAACACTTTTTTAATCCAGTAAAACCATCAAAATCTTTTAACAACCTTGTAGTCTCCTCTTATGGATACAACTTATTGATTTTATGCTTTTTTTGGCGGGATAGTGTCGAAGTCTGGTGCCTAGAAGCGAGTCACCGAAGCGTATAATTGTACGTTGCAGGTGGCGAGACTTCGTAGCGACAACGCAGATGCCACCTAATTTTGGAAACTTACCATTTTTTATACCCATTTTTACACACTATAATGCACCGTGCTTTACTTTTATCCACAATCAGGCCAATCTCTTAAAAATACTCTTAAAATAAAGACCTTAGACTTATTACGGAGCAATTAAAAATGCTAAAAAAAATGTTTATAACTCTGTCCGCAATATGCCTGACAACTTCGTGTGGTTATTTTGGCGATAAGGCCAAGGATGAATCTAGCATCTATGATGCCAGTTCAATGCAAACAGAGTGCAAACTTGATGGAAAAATATTGGCCAAAATTTTTGAACAAGATATTAGCTCTCAGCTTTCATGCCTTGAAATGAATCTTAAAAACTTTAAGTACGTTGAACGAAACAACAACACAGAAGTGTATCGCCAAGAAATAGACCTATATATTGCAAAATTCTTTGATAAAAACGCTGATACTCAAACCATTAAAAAATCTGTTGATCTATTATTTGATATTTATCATGTCTTTTTTAATAAGAAAAAAAGTATTATCCAAAACGAAGATATTAGTAAATTAACGTCACTTCTTGTCATATTTAATCAAGAGGCATCACAAATTTACCAATCTCTAAATGAAACTCAAACACGCACCCTAGAAGCTCGCCATTTAATGTATAAAAATGCTCTTTTTAATTATTCTCAAAGAGTACAAATGCTTATGGGAAGAAGTTTTCTTAATTCTGATTGTGGCGACAACGAAATAAATATTGTTAATTTTTTAGAAAAACTTGAATTTGATATCCACCAAATAAGACCTTTTTTGTTTTTAAAAACTCTGTTTTTAGGAGGCAAGCAAGAAATTTTAACAGCAAAAGAGCTTCGTGATTTTATTCAAAAACTACCAAAACTTGGTAATTTATATTTTGAATTTTTAAACTTTAAAGAGAATAGATTTAAAAATGAAGATGACAAATCTCTTCGTATTTTAGAAATTTATCGAGATATTAAAAGTAGCTTTTTCAAGCATAAAAAAGAAGTCGTCATTGTTGAAAACGATCAATTAATTGACGCACTAAAAATTTTACTAGATAACGATTTCGATATTGAGAAGTTTTTGCCAACGCTAGAATTACTAAAAGAAAAAATCATTGGTGGGGATGCCAAAAGCTTTAATTATGAAGATATTCTAAAAATAGCGTCATTTGCCAAAGAAATTACTGAAGGTATCTATTTTAATAACGTTACATATTCATATTTTGAAAAAGAACTCACAAAAGATGCTCCGATTACAATTACAGAGTTTCCAAGACTTATAGAGTATAAAAAATTATCATCAGATAGTCTGAACACGGCAAAGAAAAATTTCCAAACCCTAGTTAAAAAACTTAGACTTTATCGCAACGAAGATGGATTGCAATATTACAAAACAGAAATCATTAGAACAAAATATGGTTTTAATGAATTTTTTGTTATTAGCTGGGCACTTGATCAACTATTTAAAGTTTATGGGGTAAAGTCAACCGATGGTTATTCTGTTTCAGATGTAGAACTTACAAATTTTTTACTAGAAATAAGACCAATTCTTGAAGAGCTAAACTTATGGACTCCAAATATTAAAACTTTTGCAAGCAATGTTATTTTGCTTGGTACACTTTTTCAGCCCTCATCTAATGGGAATAGTCGTCTCGAAAGCGATGAAGCAACAGAGTATATCTCTTTAGTTTTTACAGCACTTCAAGCAGGAAAAGATTTAGTTTCAGGTATAAAAAATTATTGCCCAAATATTGGCCCTTTAGACAATCCTACATACACTTTAGAGTGTTATCGCAAACATTTTTTCCAAGTTATCTTTGATGATTTTGGATATCAAAAATACTTACAAAATTTATATGACTACGTTCAAACAACTCCAAAAGAAGAGCTCAATGAGTTTTTTGTCAAAATCGAGATGTTTGCAAGAGATGATCATTCTGAAAATGCAGGGCCGGTGATTGAAAGAGATCTTCTTTTAGTTTTTGGGGCAATGCTAAATGTAGAATCAGTTCTTCTTCGCTTTGATGAGAACAAAGATAAAAAGCTATCTCCTAATGAAGTAGAAAAAGCTTTTCCAATCTATAAAGACACAATTATCATGCTTGGGAATTTGCAGGGTAAAGAAAGTTATGCGATATACGCATTTAAATATCTAATTAAATATCATAAAACACCAACATCAACGCAACTGCTTCGCTTTATGTATTCTCCCTTTGAAGACCGCAAAGTCTCTGCAAGCCGTGTTGATCTTGCCACATTATTATACTTTATTGTTATTTCTCAACCACAAAACGTGGCAGACTAATACGTGTTAATATTTTGCGTACGACTTAACTTCCTTAACACTTGAGCCATATTTAGAATTAATTTCATTTTTTATATCAAAGCGTTTGTCATTTGTAATATAGACAGATCTTGCAAGCTCTATAAACTCTTGATCAAAAGTTTTTGTTCTCTCTTTATCTCTTATTTTATCTTCAATATCCCACAACAAAGAATTAACTTCTTCTAGACGTTTTAAAAACAAATCCGTACCTTCAAGTCCTAGCGACTTTAGTTTTATTGTTAATAATTCTTCTTCATAGCGTATATTTTTTAATTTATCTTCATTTGTAATATTTTTATTTTTAATTCTCAAAATAGCTATTTTATCCATCAGTTCGCCAAGAGACACACTACATTCAACATTCATTTTTATACTTCCTTTTCTATCTTCTTAAGTAAGTTACCACAGGCATCTTCTAAAATATCAAGCACAAAATCAAATCCCTCCGAACCTCCATAGTATGGGTCAGGGACATGATCTATTTTTATTTTCGTACAAAAATCAGTTATTTTAAAGATTTTATTTAAAAACTCTTTATCTGTATCTTGCAACAAAACATCTCGCATATTTTGGTCATCCATAACAAAAATATAATCAAAATCCAAAAAATCTTTTTTTAAAAACTTGCGCGATCGAGATAAAATTTCAACTCCACGTTTAATTGCACACTCTCTCATTCTTTTATCAGCTAACTCTCCTTGATGATACCCGCTTGTACCTGCAGAATCACAAATAATTCTGTCACTAAATCCTCTAACTTTTATAAGATTATTCATCACTGCCTCTGCTGCTGGAGAGCGACAAATATTTCCAAGGCAGACAAATAATAAACGCACAAAAAATTATCCTTTATCAAGAAGTCTTGTTGCAGCAAAAGGAAGGGTGTTTGCTTGTGCCAGTGTTGAGATCGCAGCAGAAATTCCTATTTGCGCTACAGCAAGTTTTGCTGACGATTCGGCGACATCAGTATCTCTTATAACACTTGCAGCATGTTCATGATTAATTCTTTGAGTGTCTAGATTTTGTACCGTTGATTGCAATCTACTTTGAATGGCCCCCATTTCTGCACGCTTAATACTAACTCTATTTATTGCTTCATCGATATGCTCAATTGTGCTTAAAGCACTATCCTTTGTAATTACAGAAGTATCTGTAACTCCAATATTGTCACTGGATGTATTTGCAGAATCTGAATCAAAAGAGATTTCATTAACTTCACCAGCAAACGCACCAACATGAAATCTTAAAACGCCCTTCCCATGTCCATTTATAACATTTGTTCCATTAAATGTTGTTGCCTCAGAAATTCTATTTATCTCTTTAATAAGCTCTTGGTACTCTTTATCTAAAAGACCTCTTTCGTTATCACCGACTGTATCAGAAGCTGACTGAATCGTGAGTTCGCGTAGTCTTACTAAAATACTTCCAATCTCATTTAATCCACCTTCTGCTGTTTGAATAAAGGATATCCCATCATTCGCATTTCTTGTCGCCTGTTGCAATCCTCTTACATGAGCTTCTAGATTGGTTGCAGCGGCCAATCCTGCGGCATCATCTGCGGCCCTATTTATCCGCTTACCAGAAGATAACTTCTCCATCTCTTTTGTTGCTTTGGCCTGTTGATGCTCCAAGTTTTTTTGAATCACCTCTGCCGATACATTGGATGCAATTCGTAGTCCCATAAGTTTCCCCTTAAGATTGTAATAAAGAAAACGAATCTTAAGATACTTATCGACTAAGCAAAAAAATACTTTAGCTTTTTTGTCTGGTTTTAATAAATATCAACCAGATAGAGAACTCTACAACAATGTTTTAAGCTGTTTTAAAAGCTCCATAGACTCAAGAACCTGACCACACCCTTTTACAACATTTAAGAGAGGATCTTCGGCAATAGAGACAGGAAGACCTGTTTTTTCTTTAATCAAAATATCTAAATTAGCAAGTAGAGCTCCACCACCAGATAAAATAATTCCATTATCAACAATATCTGCGGCAAGCTCTGGAGGTGTTTTCTCTAAAGTGACTTTTACTGCTTCAACAACTTCAGATACTGGATCGGCCAAAGCATCTCTAATTTCATCAGATGTCACTTCAATAATTTTTGGAGAGCCAACAATTAGGTCTCTTCCTTTAACTTCAAAACGCTTTACCTCATCATCAAATGGATAAGCATTGCCAATCGTAACCTTAATCTGCTCTGCAGTTCTTTCGCCAATTAAAAGGGAATATTTCTTCTTAATATAAGAGGATATCGCTTCATCAAATTTATCACCAGCAACTCTTACTGATTTTGCAAAGACGATACCGCCAAGAGAAATCACAGCAACATCTGTTGTTCCTCCACCAATATCTACAATCATATTGCCTGAAGCTTCCGTAATTGGAAGACCGGCCCCAATTGCGGCGGCCATCGGTTCCTCAATTAAGTATACTTCTCTTGCACCTGCTTGCTCTGCAGACTCTTTAACGGCCTTTTGCTCAACTTGTGTAATACCAAAAGGAATACCAATAACAACTCGTGGTTTAACCAAACGAGAACCTGAAATTGATTTTTTTATAAAGTAACGAAGCATTGCATGTGTAACTTCAAAATCTGCAATAACACCATCTTTCATTGGCCGTACAGCTTTTATAGAACCAGGTGTTCTACCAAGCATCTCTTTTGCCTCGCGACCAACGGCCAAAACCTTATTACCAGTACTGCTTACATGTACTGCAACAACAGATGGCTCATCGACAATTATGCCTCGACCTTTTTGATACACTAAAGTATTTGCAGTACCAAGATCGATTGCTAAATCGTTAGAAAAACTATTAAGAATTTTATCAAACATTCCAAACATAGCTTACACTCTCTAAATGATTGAATATAAATTAAAAAACTCTATTTTAGAGTCTATCTAAATACCGATTATGTCAACCATTACTTAGAAATTTAAAAATGGAGTCTCAGTAGAAATTTCCCAATCAAAAAGATGATACTTTGACATTAAAAAATCTTCTTGTGTTAAATATCCGGCCATAGACATTCTTGTCATAATATTTTCTATCTGTCTTTGAGCGTATCCTGTTAGTTTCCGTGTACGAAAAGAAATAGAGTATTTCTTCGGATTCGGTAACAACATGGCAATAAAAGCTGCCTCTCTTGGCAAAAGCTGTGATGGGTGTTTTAAAAAATAAAATTTTGCAGCATTTTTTACGCCATAAATCCCCTCACCATATTCAATGATATTTAAATAACACTCAAAAATTTTTTGCTTCGAAACATAGTAATCCATGTACAAAGAAAGAATGATTTCTTGAATTTTTCGGCCAAAACTCTTTTCTTTTGTTAGAACAAAATTTTTTACAAGCTGCTGAGATATTGTGCTTGCTCCCCGAAGGGCCTTATCATTTTTTACAGAATCCTCTATTGCGTTTTGAATTTCCACAATTTCCACGCCATTGTGTTTATAAAAAGTACCATCTTCGCTCACAATAACGGCATTTTTTAAATGTCTGGAAATATCTTTTAAAACGATCCAATCCTTTGGCCTTTTAAAAACTAATTCATATTCAACATTTTTATTTTTATCTGTATTAACTTGGATATATCCTTGGGCCAAAGATTTTACCTGCCACATTTTATAAGCAAAAGAACCAAACGCATAGATTAAATAAAGCGAAAAAATCGCAATAAAAATTAAAAAAGGGGCCTTAAAAAAAAGTATCGATTTTTTTTTAGACATACAAAATTTTACTCTTGACCAAGTTTTAGAAGGAAATTCTTTAAACTTAACTCCACCCTATCAAGCTCTAATTCACCAATCATTTTTATATAAATAACTTCCATCTCTTCTGCACTTTCAAAAAGACCAAGCTTAAATTTTTCCCCTTGTTCTGTTAAAAAGATACACTGTTCTCGCTTATCACTTTGATTGAGTCTTCGTTCGATATAGCCTCGACTTTCTAATTCATTTATGTGACTTGTCATGGTTTGCTTTTTTAGTCCACACGCTTCACCGATGTTTTTTATTGGAGTTCCATTATTTTCTGCAATATACAACAACACTTCTAAAAAAGATGCTCGTAAGTCCGTAAAACCTCTATTCTTTAGAGTCTCTAAAAGTTTTAAAGAATACTGGCGATATATTTTTTTTGCTAAGGACGCAATACTTGAAGTTTTATTCATCTCATATCCTCTTTATTGTGCAAGCCATATATCATTGTTTTATTAGTTATTCAACATCACGCTATGCAGTATAAGTGCTAGTTTAAATTATAGTGTTTTTGTAAAATCATTTAGTGCAATTATTAACTCTTCCGGAAGCTCTTTTTTTATTTCATCATTAGATTTTGCGGCGATTGTCAAAGATTCTTGTGTTTCCTCCAAGTAACTATTTTTATCGATATTTAATCCATTGTACCAAAGAGAATTTTTTAAATTTTCAAATGTCGGCGTATATAAGTCAGCAGCATATAGATTACTAGATGCAATGATTACAAAGATGGCAACTGTCCAATATTTAAACATCTTCCCCATACAAAACTCCATTAGTTAAGCTCTATTTCTTCAATATTAGAGACTAATAGGGCAATTTTGATGCCAATCTAAAAAATGTTTCTAGAATTACTTATCGACGTTGCAATGCCATTGCAAATTCCAAATGTTAAAAGAGATGTTCCTCCGTAGGACATAAATGGCAAAGGTATTCCGACAATAGGCATTAGACCTGTAACCATGGCCATATTGATAAATGTGTGCCAAAAAATAATAGACATAAGTCCTATAACAACAATCGCATTAAAAAAACTTGTCGTTGCTGTTGCAAGCCAAATATATCTATAAAATAAAAATATATACAGAGCAATTAGTACCAAAGATCCAAAAAAACCATGCTCTTCGTTATATACTGCAAAAACAAAGTCTGTATGATTTTCTGGCAAATAATTAAGCGATGCTTGAGATGATTTTTCAAATCCTTTGCCAAAAAATTGTCCAGAACCAATAGCAATTTTTGATTGAATTGCATTGTAGCCAGAGCCTTTTGCATCATGGTCTGGATTTAAAAAATTAATAATGCGTTTTTGCTGATATGGTTTCAAAACAAAATTATAAGAAAATGCTCCAAAAATAATACCCAAAATGGCCAAAATTCCAATTGTCTTCCATTTCAATCGTCGATAAAAAGCAATCGAACCAAAGATGAGACAGACTAAAATTCCTGTACCAAGATCTGGTTGCAAAACAATTAAAATCACAGGAATAAAAACCAATATACCTGGAATAATTAATTCCTTAAAACCGACTTCTGATTCTGGAGAATTGCGCGCAAACCATCTGGCCAAGACTAAAACAACCGCTACTTTCACCAACTCTGATGGTTGAAATTTTATAATCCCTAAATCCAACCAGCGCTGCGCCCCCATTCCTATGTGGCCTAAAATATCGACTAAAACTAGCATTAAAACACCGATAATATAGGCAGGATAAGAAAGCCAAAACAGTTGTTTGGAGCGAATGAAACTTACTAGTAGACCAACAAATAATGAAATTATAAACCACACAATTTGTGTTTGATACAGACTTGTCTTATCTAAATGAGTTGCGGAATATAGATTTAAAACACCAACAATTAAAATACAGGTACTAATACCAAAAAAACTAAAATCATACCTTCGAAGCCAGTTTAAAAAAGCTGATTTCATCTTTCTCCCTACTATTCTTCCATTGTTGGCGCAACAATTACTTCTTCTTGAGAGTCATCTTCTATTTTCTTTACTTCTTCCACTGTTTTTTGCTTTAGCAAACTTTTACTTTTTTGCTTATCTTCTAATATATTGGCAACAACTAAATCTGGATAATATTTATTTAAATATGCCGTAATAATTTCTTTTGCCACAGGTGCTGCAGCACCGGAACCACTACATCCATGTTCGACAACAACTGCGACTGCAATTTTTGGATTTGGCATAGGAGCATAAGCGGTAAAAAGGCCATGATGACGATACTTATAAGGAAGCAGATCGCATTTTGCAAAAATTTTATCCGCAGATATTTGGATTACTTGTGCCGTGCCTGTTTTTCCCGACATTCGCAACCCCTCTCCTCTATGACGCCATGCAGTTCCATCAGAATCATTTACCACTCTAAATAACCCATCATGGACATAATCTAAAGTCTTTTTGGACAATTTTACTTCTGCAACAATCTTTGGCCCATTCTTTTTTACTAAGTCGCCTGCGTTTGAAAAAATTTCCCGCACAACAAAAGGCCTATATAGTTTTCCTCCATTAGCAATACTTGCATAAAACATCGCAAGTTGAATTGGAGTTGTCAAAACAAAGGATTGGCCAATAACTGATGATAGAGTTTCGCCAACCTGCCAATCTTCTCCATTTCTTTTTTTCTTCCATTCTTTTGTTGGAATCAAACCTGTTGTCTCTCTTGGCAAATCAATTCCAGTTTTTGCACCAAATCCAAAAAGTTTTGCATATTTTGCAAGAACATCAATATCAAGGCGAGTTGCTAGGCGATAAAAGAATACATCACACGATTCTTTTATTGCTCTACGAACATTAACTCTTCCATGTCCTTCTTTTTTCCAACAATGATAGAGACGACGACCAAACTTAAACGCTCCTGTGCAATGAACTTCAGTATGCTCATCGACAAGGCCCTCTTCTAAACCTACAATTGCCGTCAATGTCTTAAACGTAGAACCAGGAGAAAAATGCTCTTGAATTGTTCTATCCCTTAGAGGATTACGCTCATCATTTACAAGACTTTGCCAATACTCTTTACTTAAACCAAAACTAAATTGAGCGGAATCAACACTTGGCCTTGACACAATTGCCAAAACCTCTCCAGAATTAACTTCAACTGCTACGGCTCCTCCAACTCGACCTTCCAACGCGTTGTATGCCACCTTTTGCAAATCTTGATCAACCGTCAATCGTACATTATTTCCAGGAACTGCGGGCTGATTTTCTATTTCGTAGAAAAAATCTTCTGTTTTAAAAGATCTTGTCATACGCCCCAAGGCATCAACCTCCATATACTCATGTCCATCTTGCCCTCTAAGCATTTGGTCGTAATGCTCTTCGATGCCTGCCTGCCCAATAAAATCTCCTAACTTGTAATTTATCCCATCGCGCTTTTGATACTTTGGTAGTTGATGTTGAGAAATTTCCGAGATATATCCAAGTAAATGTGTACCTATTTGCCCGTCAGTATATTCTCGCCCAATAAAAGATAAAACAGAAACTCCAGGCATTTTAAAATTCTCTGTTTCAATAATTGCCACTTCACGAATTGATAAATTCTTCTTAATCGTTATCGGTCTATACTTGGCCTGCCCAGCAGATCTGTGCATTATTTTTTTTATTTCTCCTAAACTCATATCTAAAATATTACCTAACTCCTCTAAAGTTTTATCAGAATATTTTAAATATTGAGGAGTCACCATTGCGTCAAAACGAGGGACATTATGCACCATCATGTAATTATCTCGAGAAAACATCATCCCACGTGGAGCTTTTACAATTTCTCTACGCAGTCTATTTTCTAGCGAGTATTGATACATCATTTCACCGCTATAGATTTGCAAAAACCACAAACGCGCAAGTATTACTCCAAATAGAAGCAACATTAAATTGGAAATTAACTCTATTCTAGGTCGATGTAATTTAACAAGACTATCTTCTTCAAACATTATCGGCCTTCCTCAACAATTACACTCCCCTTATCGCTCCATATTTTATCAAACAAAAGAAACAGAATTGGTGCTAAAAAACTAATAATAACACTCTCTACAGCGAACACCCATATTCTTAGATGTAAATATTCCCAATGCCCTGTTTTAAAATACATAAGAAGAACTAAAATCAAAAACCACACGAGTTGAAATACAAAAGAAATAATTGCTGTTGAAATTTTTGACGTAAACTGAACAAGTTCTCTCATATACATGATTGACATCGACAAAATAACACCAATAAACGTTCCCATTCCCCAACCTTCAATTGAAAAGAAGGAATGAAAATACTGAATACCAAAAATCAAAATCGCAGTATATGGCGTTGATAATCGAAAGCTAATGTATAAAATAACAATTACATTAAAAGGTAAACGGTATTTTGCAAGTCCAAGCAATGGAAAAACTGTTGAGCCAAGAATTTCCAAAACAATCAACGATAAAAGAGTGAGAAGATACGCCGGAATTAATTTTTCTAAAGTAATTCTTATCATTTTCTTTTCTCCTCTTTATTACTGCTTTCATCTAAGTCCTTCCACTCTTTTTTTCTCTCCTTTTGATCGTCATAAACGAGCACAACAACTTCCTCTAAAACACTTAAATCAATACTTGGAGTGACTTCTATCTCTTGAGTGATTCCATAACTTTCTTTCTCTATACGAGAAACTGCACCAATTTTTATTCCTTTTGGATATATATTCCCCATTCCTGAAGTAAACACCTCATCTTTTAAAATCACAGGAGCTGATCTGCTCACATATTTCATGGTACATTTACCTTTTTTATAGCCAGATACAATTCCATGAACACGAATTCTTTCAATAATGCCATCAACCCTATTATTGCGATCTAAGATAGTTAAAATATCAGCATATTTTTGAGTAAGACGGTATACATATCCGACAAGGCCAAGCGATGATATAGCAACCGACTGCAAAGTTATACCGTCTTTTGCTCCCTTATCAATTCGAAGCATTTGAAACTCACTTGATGAATCCCATGCTACAACTCTGGCCAAAACCTTTTTACTTGTAACCCTATCGCTAAACTGGAGCAACTCTTTTAGTCGGATATTTTCTCTCGCAATCTCATCATATTGAAAAATCTGATTTTTTAATTCTTGAACAGTTTCTTTTAATGCAACATTTTCTTTACTGGCACGAACATTTAAAATATGGTGTCCAATAACCTCTGATATTTCTTTTTTTATAGATGCAATAGAGTATTGAATCGAAGATATGACATTAAAAATCACAGAATCAAACCACGAAATATTGCTTGTTGAATAATTATAATTAATGGAAGAGTGCAAAGAAAATCCAAGCACTATAATATTTATAAAAAGTTGTAATTTCCTTCCAATATGTCCTTCACCAAGAAGCATTCAACCTCCAAAAGGTGTTTGTTTATAAGTCTAAGCTCATAACGAGTTAGTTTCCCATTAAAGAAATGCAATAAAAATAATTATAAAACTATTTAAGTTCTTATGCCAATCAACTTTATAAAGATACTTTTACTTTTCAATTAAAATATCATCGTGCTATTATTCTTTAATCTTTATTTTATAATTTTACCAAGGTGGGTATTGCATGTCTGATAGTTTTCAAAAAAAGATGTCTGGTGTTTTAGCAACCGTTGTTATTGGGTTGATTGTTATTTCATTCATGTTTAGTGGCTATGAAACCATGAGACAGGGAACTCCTGAAACCGTGGCAAAGGTTAATGGCATGCCTATTAAATTTCGAGAATTTAAAATGGAATTTGACCGCCAAATTCAATTTTTTAAACAACTAACAGGTGGCCAAGATTTAAGCAGTGCTCAAATTGAGCAGTTTAAACTAAAGGATAGCGCCCTTAAAAATCTTGTCCAACAAAAACTGATCCTCCAAGAGGCCGAAAGCTTAGGCGTGTGGCCATCTCCTCAAGAGATCAAAAAAGAAATAAAGGAAATGCCGTATTTTAAAACAAATGAAAATTTTGATATAGAAAAATACAAAGCAATTCTCGCTAACAATGGCTACACTCCTCCTGATTTTGAAAATGAAGTTGGAAATGACCAAAAAAAACAAACAATAAAAGAATTATTTGATAATCATCCGGTATCTAAAGGATACACTCAAGACGTTCTTAATTTTAAAAATCAAAAGATATCTGCATCATTGATTCAAGTTCACAAAAATTCACTAGCAAAATTTGTTTCAGTTTCTGATCAAGAGATCAATGATTTCTTAAATAATCCTGAAAATCTTGCAAAAGTTCAATCTATGTTTAATGACAAAAAAGAAGAGCTGTCCAAACCTGAAGAAATCACCGCAAGACACATTCTTTTAAATCTAGAAGAAGGTAAAGGAGATGAAACTTTAAAGAAAATGGAAAGTATAAAAAAAGAGGTTACAGCAAAAAACTTTGCAACTATTGCAAATAAGTACACTCAAGATCCATCAGGAAAAAATAATGGTGGAGCTCTTGGTAAATTTGCTCGTGGAAAAATGGTAAAAGAATTTGAAGATGTTGCATTTTCTTTACCTATCGGAACAATCTCTCATATTGTTAAAACTCAATTTGGCCTACACTTAATTCTAGTAGAAGAAAAGCACCAAGCACAAGAAGCTATCTTTGAAAATTATAAAAAAATATTAGCAAAAGAGATGGTACAAAAAAACAGCGATGAAAAAATAAATAATCTTGTTTCATCGATTACCTCAGAATTAGAAGTGGCATTAAAGAATAGACAAATTAAAACAATACAAGACTTAGAAAAAAAATATGAACTTAAAACATCTTTAAATCAAGCAATCAATAGATATGAAGGAAGCAGTTCTGAAATTAGTTTAACTGCGGATCAATTAAAACAACTATTTTCAACAAATCTATCAGAAATGTCTGTTTTAAAATTTGATAGTGCTGCAGGACCGATAATTGCTTCTGTTCAAAAGTTTATTCCAACAGAAGATAAAAAAGATAATAAAACAGAAAAAGAAGTCCCAACTCTTGAAAGTGAACACAAATCTATCACTTATTATCTTTCTCAAAAATTTCTACAAGAATTATTAAAAAAGAAAGAAGAAAGTGCCAAAATTAAGGTGTTTGACGTATTAAAATATCAATAATAAAGGATTATAAAAATGGCAGATATAAAAAACAAAGTTAGTGAAAATATTGATGGTGTATACTATGTCGATAATCAGTGTATTGGTTGTGGAGCATGTATAACTGAGGCACCTTTATTTTTTAAAATGCAAGAAGATAAAGGATACGCTTTTGTGTTTAAACAACCAATCAATGAAGCAGAAATTAAAGAGTGTGAAAATGCTGTCGCAGCATGTCCTGTTGAAGCAATTGGAAGCAACGGACAAAATAATTTATAGATAATATTTTTACGATATACAACTAAAAAAGGGTGTAGAAAATACACCCTTTTTTATTTCCAAACTAGCTCATTATGTTCGCTTTAAATTTAATACCTCTTGCAACATTTTATCTGCGGTTGCAATTGTTTTGGCATTGGCCTGAAAATTACTTTGGGCCTTCATTAATTCAATAAACTCTGCACCAATATCAACATTTGATAGCTCTACAGACTTGGATAAAACCTCACCCCTTCCGGCCTCTCCTGGTTTTCCAATAGCTGCTTGACCCGATTTCCTTGTTTCTTTATACAAGTTTTTACCAACTTTAAAGAGACCTTCATTATTTTCAAATTTTCCTATTGAAATTTGACCCATATCTTTTGATGTACCGTTATTATAGACTGCAGTTAAAATTCCAGCATCATTAAAAGACATACTAATCATTGTGGCAGCAGATGCTCCATTTTGAACGGTCCTTGCGACAGCACTATCTGATCCATATTGAGTTGTTGCATCAAAACCAGTTCCACCTTCTTTAAGAGACTGACCAAAATTAAATGAGATCTTTTGTCCAGGAGCTGCTCCCTTATTAAAATTAAACGAGTTTGAGGTTTCTTGTTCTTCTTGTAAAACACCCTTGTTATTAAAAATTAATTTACCTTTTGCCATTTCAACAAGAGTTCCTTCTTTGCCATTGACTGCATCTTTTCCGTCAACCACAGCATGATAATCCCAAGTGTTGTTTGCAGACTTATTAAAATACAGAGTCACCATTCGAGCTGTTCCAACATTGTCATATACTGTCGTGGATGTACTAAAGTGAGATGTTTCTTCTGGCTTTGTAATATCAAAAGGCTTAACTTCCTTTCTTGTATCTAGATTCATATTTATATCAACCTTGCTTGTTGCAACGGCAGGTACAGTTGTATTTCCTACTTTGATATTATCAATTTTATTTGTCAGCTTATTATTTTCATCCACTTGAAAACCAAGAATTTTATAACCATCGGCCGTTACAAGATTCCCCTCTCTATCAAAATGAAAAGATCCATCACGAGTAAATCCGCGCCCAAAAGGAGCATCAACACAAAAAAATCCATTTCCACTTATTGCAATATCTGTAATGTTGTCAGTTCTTGCAATATCTCCTTGTGTAAATATTGGAGAGATGTGTGAGAGTTTTGTTCCGGCACCAAACTGATCTCCACCATCAATACCTTTTAAAGATGTTGCTAGAACATCTTGAAAATGTCCTTTTGATGCCTTAAATCCGTGGGTGTTGGCGTTAGCAATGTTATCACTTATGATACTCATGCCTGCGCCTGTTGCTGAAAGCCCAGAAATACCGATGTTAAAAGTTCCTAAAACTCCTGCCATGTTGTCCCTCCTAGACGGCGTTACCAGGTAAGATTAAATCATACGGACTCAATCTTTAGGCCCCCTAACAAGGACCGGCCTTTGCTTTCCCGATAACTTTTTTTATTTAATCAACCACAAGTGTTGAATCTATTTTTGTAAAAACATTCTCTGCCATATTATTCTTATCTATTGCTGTAACTACTGTGTTTCTAGCAACATCTACAATATAGGCAGCATTCTTTGTAATAACTAAAGAGTCTCTTCCTCCCTTATCCTTTAACTTATTAATTGCTGTTTGCAATTTAAAGTATTCATCACCATCAACATTTAAATTTCTTTCTTGAATTCTTCTTGCAGCATGAGTGGAAAATTGTAGGCCTTGCTCTTTTTCTGAAATTACTTCCTTATTTAGTAATCCTAGAAATTCTTTGCCATCAGATTCTTTTGATATCTGATTAACACTAACTTTTTTTTCTGGCAGCTTACTTATCTGCGGAATCAAAAGGTTGTTAATTCTATTGTCTGTGGCCATCTTTTTTACGTCCTTATTTTCCTACTTGACTTGCGCCTCGTAGGCCTTTACTGCATCATTTCTTGCTTGTGTCACGCTAGGCATAACAACACTCTGCTCACCCTGCGTCATACCTTTATTGTTATCTACAATTTTAAAACTTTCAACATCTCTTAAATAGACACTTTTTTTCCCATTTAGGGTTAAAACCGTTTCTCCATTTTCAAAACGTACGCCAGTCACAACTCCTGTCGATTTTGTTTCACCTTTGAACTCTTGTAAATTTTCATCCCATGCGTGAACATCAACGATGTAAGTTCCTTTTGCTGCAATTGTTCCATCTAGTGACTTGCCATCCCAAATAATACTTTGAGCACCAGGCATTTGATTTTCTCTTTCTATTTGAGAAATCATTTGTCCTTTTTGATCATAGATTCTTAACATCACATTTTTTGCTGGACGATCAAGAGTATAAGGAACAGACAAGGCCCCTTTATTTTCATCAAAATCAAGTGTTGTACCACTTGTTACAACTTCTTTACCTAAAAATGAAGCTCCATAAAATTTAACTTCTAGTGGAGCGTTTTGACCTTGTTTTTCCAAAAGTTTATGCATGCCTGTTAATTGCTCAAGTTGAGCAAACTGAGCAAGCTCTGCTGTCATCTTTTTTTGATCCATTGGGTCCATCGGATCTTGATGTGCTAATTGATGAGTTAACATTCTTAAAAACTCATCACGCCCCATTTTATTATGTGTGGCCCCATCTACAAACTTTGATTTTTCCTTTATACCAGCTAAGGCATTTAACTCATCTCCGGTACTCTTTGATTTATTGCTGGTATTTTTTAAATTACGATTAATCGTAACATCTTGATACTGATTTTGTAGTTGAGGACGTCCTATCTCGGCCATCTAAGTTATGCTCCCATTTTCTCTTTTACTTCTTCCCACAAATCTCTTCTTCTACTACTTTGTTGATCTGAAGAAGGATCTCGTTTTTCTTTAAAGTTTTCAAATCCTTGTTGATTACTTCCTCTCTCATTTGATGAAGACTGTTTTTCACCATCTATATTCATCGCTAGTACATTATGGGTATTTGAAATTTTTATTTCTCCCAATTCAATTCCAGATTGTGCTAAATGCCGAATCAAGGCACCTTCATTTTTATGAAAAAAATCGTATGCTGCTTGATTATTAGTTACAATTTCAATGCCGATATTTGAATTTTGCATACCTGATAATTGATTAACAGAAACTTTAAACTGTCCTAAATCTTTATGAGAGACAACAAGATCGACTGTTTTTAAATTTTGTACTTGCTGCTCTTGAATATAGTTAGAAATTTTTTCTATCATCATCTCTGTATTATTTAAATTAACGTTACTTATATCTAATACTTTTGTCGCAACCTTTGAATTAATTGTTGTCGTTGCACTATTTTGATTACCAAACATCACATCCGATAATCGCATATATTGTTGTCCATCTTTTTGCGTTTGAGTTCCGCTAAACTCACCTTCTCTTAATAATTCCTTAAATTCTCGACTCTCTTTGCTTGGCAAATAAGATGAAATATTCTTCTTAAATAGATTACCTGTTTTTATATCTGAATTTTTTTCTGGAACTTGATTTAGTACATGTTCTGGTTTTGCCACATTCGCGGGCATTCCTATTCTAGATTTTATGATACTAGATTCATCCACGACTTGCTGTTGATGATAATTTTTTACTCCTTCTATTTTTGAAACACTCTTATTTGAAGGAAGAATATCTGATATTGATTTCGTTAGACGCTGTGATTGTCCTTCAGAAGGAGTAATTATTTCTTTATTGTTTGTTGGAAAAAATTCTTTCTGTATTTCTTGTTTTTGTAAAGAAGGTTCAATTTGTTGTTGTTTAAAAGTTGTACCAAGATTCTTATTTTCAAGTTTCTTTTCTGGTAATTTACCGCTTATGCTAATCACCTTTTGAGGCCGTCGTTCTTTCGATAAAACATCAACAAAAGGATCAATACCTTTTTTAGGTCCATCTGTCTGCGCAATTTTTTTATGGCCATCTTTGACGTTCAAAATATTATTTAATCCTGATTTATTTTCAGACTCTTTTAACACCTTATCAAAAGCTGTTGGAACTTTACTACCAAACAAATCACTCTTTTTATTCTCAAATATCTTCTTATTACTATTTCCAATATCGGATGAAGTGCCACCATTAATAAAAGCAGAATGCAACTCACCTGATTTGCCTCTCACTTGTGCTGCATGTGCATTAAACATTTGTGACATATTTTTATTTTTTTGTAGAAACTCTTACTGCTTCTAACAATTACTCCTTGCTCTATTTTTTCATATTCATGTACTGTTTTTGAAGTCGGGCAGATATTTCCTTATCCATTAAATTAAAAATCTTTGAAACCTTTGAAGGATCAAGCTTTCCCATTATTTGAACTGTAATTTCAGAGTCTTGCACCGATAAAACTTGGGCCGCCATATCTGGCTTCATTCCAGAAATAACATCTACCATGTGAGTGATGCGATTATTTTTTTGGCCATCTTGCTCATCCAAACAACCAATAAGCTTTTTTTGCCTATCTTGTAATTCTAAAACTTTCGTTTCTAGAGTTTTTCTACTTTGCACCAATTCTTCTTCAGATTTTTTTAACTCAAGATCTCTAATTTGCAACGCTTCTTCTTTTTTTAGAAGTTCTTGTGCTAGTTCTACAAGTTTTTTATCTGTAACACGAAGAAGTCGTTTATCAACTTCTTCTTTGACTGCTTTTTTAAATTCCTCTTCATTATATGTTTTTTCTGTTTTCACTTCTGATTTCTTTTTATCATCAGAAGCAATAGATAAATTACAAAAAACTATAATCAATAAAGAAAACATTAATACTAGCTTCATAATCTTTGTCCCTGTAAAAATCATCCTGTCAAATCTCGTCCAGTTCTTAACAGAACCATCTCCTCAATATTTTCCTGCTCTTCTTTTGAAACTTCTTTTTTATATTCATCAATACTTTTTTCTTTTAATTTTTCAAAAATTTTTACATCTCCTCTGGCCTTTCTCATCTCTGTTAGTTTTTGTTCATACTGTTTTTTTAACACAATAATTTCTTCTTCAATTTTTTGGATGTGCAGTTTCTTCGCGTTTAGATATTGGGGGTAAAATTTTATACTATTTACACTTACTTGTTGTTCTAAAATCTTTTCTTGAGATTTATATGCAATTTCAATATCCTCTTTTAATTTCTCAATCTGATCTTGGTTATCATGAATTTTACTTAGGATTCTTCCGACTTCAGCTTCGATCATTTTTTCTTTAAATGTTCTAAGTTTTAAAGGAGCCTCTAGTTTAAATTGAAATTTTTTCATTTCACTCTCTTTTAAGCGATTGTTTCATTTATTCTTTCTGCTTTTCTGGCAATTTCAACCATCTGGTCATATACGGCATCAATGCTCATCGCCGTATGTGACATTTGTTCTTGTCTTAATAAATTCATCAAATCATCATAGATCAAAAGGGCCTTATCAACTTTTGGATTTGAACCTTTTGCATAAGCTCCAACGTTTATTAAGTCTTCCATCTCTTTATACGAGGCCATTAAATCACGCAAATGAGATGAGACAATTTTATGTTCTTTACTTACAACTTTATTCATTACCCTTGATAAAGATTTTAAAACATCAATTGCCGGAAAATGATTTTTGGATGCCAATGCTCTACTTAATACGATATGACCATCAGAAATTGCTCTTACCGCATCTGATACTGGTTCATCCATATCATCGCCTTCTACAAGTACTGTATAAATTCCTGTAATTGAGCCACTATTTTTTTTCGTCCCAGCTCTTTCCATTAGTTTTGGCAACCGAGCAAACACAGATGGAGTATATCCTTTAGGACCGGGAACTTCTCCAGCACTAAGACTTATTTCTCTTTGTCCCATCGCAAAACGAGTAAGAGAATCCATCATAAGTAACACATCATTATTTTGATCTCTAAAATACTCTGCAATGGTTGTTGCAACATAGGCAGCTTTAGTTCTAATAAGTGGAGAAGTATCAGAGGTTGCAACGACAACAACAGATCTTTTTAAACCTTCTTCCCCTAAATCACTTTCAATAAATTCTAAAACCTCTCTACCTCGTTCACCAATTAGGGCAATAACATTAATATCAGCAGAAGTATGCTGAGCAATCATACCAAGAAGAACAGACTTCCCAACTCCAGATCCTGCAAAAATTGCCAATCGTTGACCTTTTCCTGCGGTAGTAAAAAAATTTATCGCATTTATTCCAAGATCAAGAGACTCTCGTATTGGAGGTCGATCAAGAGGATTTAAGCTCTGCCCAAAAACACTAAGTGTCGTAAATGGTCCTTCAATTGGCCCTTTATCATCAATGGGATTTCCTTGAAAATCGATTACTCTTCCAAGCATATTTGGAGAAAGTTTAATCATTGTCGTTAAATCTTTTAAATACACTCTTGTTTCTGAATTTATTCCAGCAAGTTCTTCGTATGGCATTGCAAGACATCGATTACCATTAATCGCAACAACTTCTCCAAAACTTTTTTCACCAAATTCAGTTACAAATTCGACATTACTACCAATAACAGCACGAGCAAGATTAACTTCAAACAAAAGTCCCTTGCTTGCACAAACCTTCCCTATTTTTTGATATGGCAATGAATACTCATAGGCTTTATGAATTGTCGAAAAATCTAAAATAACCTCTTCACTACTCATCGCTAATTACACCTTCAAATATTTTATTTAAGCTATCCAATTGCTGATCAAGTGTGGCATTAATAATTCCATTATCTGAATTAATTATAAGTCCTGGGCCATCAATATCATAATCTACTTCAACCCTTACGTTGGTTAATGTACCTAGCTTCTCTTGAACTACCTGTAATACTTCTGGCATCATTTCAAAATGGGCCTTATTAACTTGTATTAACAGATTAGTTTTTGTTTGCATTTCCAAAATTAATTTTTCCAATAGTCTTTCAATATATTTTCCATCATCTTTTAACTCTCTTAGAATAATCCATTTCGTTAAATTTCTGATAATGGTAAATGCTTCATCTTTTTGTTTTTTTATAATATTTTGCTGTGTTGTCAAAACTTCATTAATCATTGTCGTGAGAGATTCTAATTTTTCTTCTGTGGCCATTCTCGTTTCAGAATAAACATCCTCTTTTCCTTGTGCTAATCCATCTTCATAACCTTTTTTTCTTGCATCCTCTTCAATTTCTTCAACAATCCGAGAAACTTCTCTTTGAATAATTTCATAACGTTCTTCTTGTTCCATTCGTACAATTCCACGATGCTCCCTAACAATCGGAGATAATTTAAAGCCTTGATTTTCGCCAGTATCTCTTTCTGACCTCATCGTATGCTTTGTTTGCTGAAAACTTGTTTCTGCATGAGAATCAAAAGTCTTAAATTCATATGACAAACTTCTACCAGATTTTTTGACCTTTGCCCCCAGGTCCTGAAACTTGTATTCCAAAACATCCAGACTCTCAAAGTCATCTTTTTGCGCACCATGAATAACCATGTGACTCCCCTTTTAGCACTAAACGAGTGTGTCTTCTTCTCCACCACGAGAAATAAATGCTTTACCTTCGGCCTCAAGCTCTTTACATTTTTGTACAATTTCTGATTGAGCTTTTTCAACATCTGATAATTTTGTTGGGCCAAGAGCATCCAGATCTTCTTTAAGAAGTCCTGCAGCGCGATTAGACATATTCTTAAACAGCTTAACCTTAAGTTCCTCTGGAGAGGTTTTAAGAGCGATAACAAGTTTTTGCTGATCAACTTCTTTAAGAAGATTTTGAATACCTTTATCATCAACATAAACCAAATCTTCAAACACAAACATAAGTTTTTTAATCTCTTCAGCAAGCTCTGGATCTTTCTCTTCAACACGAGACATAATATTTTTCTCTGTTGTTTTATCCATCATATTCAACATATCGGCAATCGGTTCAACACCACCAAGTTGGTTAGTATCAATAGAGCCAAGAGTAGATAGTTCTGTTTTTAAGACATCATCAAGTTGTGCAATTAATTCAGGAGAAACGTAATCTAGATTTGCAACACGAAGTACAACTTCGGCTTGTAATCCTTGAGGTAATCTTCTTAAAACATCAACCTTTCTTTCAGCTTTTAAATGAGCAATAATTAAAGCAATTGTTTGTGGATGTTCATTTATTAAAAAGTTTGCTAAAGTTCTTGAATCTACAAGTTCTAATGAGTCCAGTGTATTTGATGTACCAACCTCTATAATCTGACCCAGTAGTTGCCTTGCTCTATCTTCACCTAAAACATTTACGATATAGTCTTTACCTTTGTTATCAGCAAACAACAAGTCGGCTTCCTCATTTAGTGCAGAATAAAAATCCTCTAATGTTTTTTTCACCATCCAAATTGGAGCTTTTTTAATATTAGACATTGAGTTAATTAATCTCTTTACGTCATTATCTTTCATGTAAGAAAAAATTAACTGTGATGTGTTTTGCCCTAAAGCACTAAGTAGTATCCCTGCTCTTTCTTGACCTGACATCAGCGAAAATTCTACATCGGGATCTAGTGTGGTCTTCTCATTTTGCGCCATACGGCTTCTCCTTAATCAATTAACCTCATTAAGCAATTTGTTTATCTGATTCTGAAGAGTGAATCATCTCATGAATAATCTGTGCCGCCTTGCTCGGATTATTCTCCACAAGTGAAATGATTTTTTCTCTTAACATATTTCCTTCAATCTTTTCAGGATTTAATTTCTCCTCAATTTGTGGTAATGCATCTTCTAATCCTGGCAACTTCTGATGTGCCTGAACTTTTTCTAGCTCTTCAAGTGTTTTTGGTAAAAAGTCCTCAACAGACTCAACGGTATTATCAGTAACCCACTGAATAAATGGCCGTGCAACAAGAAAGAAAAATAGCGACATAATCAAACCAATCGCAAGATATTTTACAATATTTTTTATAAGCTCACGATTTTCTCGCTCTCTCATCATCGCTTCAATACTACTCATATCCTCTTGCACAAACTCCATATTTTTAATAACAAGTTTATCTCCTCTTTTTTCATTAAGACCAACAGTCGAAGCAATTAGTGCCGAGAA
Organism: uncultured Bacteriovoracaceae bacterium; assembly: GCA_964497525.1. GTDB lineage: Bacteria > Bdellovibrionota > Bacteriovoracia > Bacteriovoracales > Bacteriovoracaceae > CAZCDT01. The sequence continues at coordinate 46,344 of CAZCDT010000006.1, read as the reverse complement.
ATTATTTAAATCAGCATCTGACCACTTCTCATATTGCATAACTTGCTTGCCATCTTTACCAAGTACGGCCGCTCCATTTTCATCCACCATTGGCACTCTTCTTCCATCAATCATAACTGCGGCACTAATTGTTTTAACTTCGGCAGAAGGACGATTAGACTTTGTAATTTTTGTTGGCACATTAAAGTTTCTTGTTACCAATTCTTTATTTACATCATTTTTTGTTTCTGGAACGCCTGGCTGAGGTTGCTCTCCAGGAAGATTGCTTCTGGCACCTGCAATACCTTGAGGAGATGGACGAGAGCCTTGTAGTTTTTGAGAGTTTTTTACTTCTGATAATACAGCAGCATTTTCACTATCATAACTAGTTTCTGTAGAAATACTTTGGGTATAATCTAAGGCAACCGTAACTTTGGCAACAACTTTTCCTGCGCCGACAGCTTTTGCAAGAATGTCTTCTATTTGTTTTTCATATTGATGATTAAGCTGACTTTCTAATGCCATTCTACTAGATGTTTGGGCCGTCATTGGATCACCAAGATTCTCTGATAATTTTTTTCCTCTACTATCTAAAATAATAACGTCTTCTGCCCTCATTCCATCAACAGAAGCTGAGACTAAAGAACCAACACCTCTTATTTCTTGCGCGGTTAGGCTTACCCCATCGTCAAGCTCTAAAATAACAGAAGCTCCAGGAGGTTTTTTCTCGGCAACAAAAGGACTTGATTCTGGAATTGAGAGATGAACTCTTGCCCTTTTCACTCCCTTTATATACATAATCGTTTTTGTTAACTCTCCCTCAAGTGCCCGTTGTTTGTTTACTCGTTGAACAAAACTGGTTGTTCCAAATGCTTGCTTGTCAAACACTTCATAACCAACTGTTCCTGAAAAATTAACCCCCAAGGTTGCAAGCTGTAGTCTCCATTGATTAACAGACTCTTCTGGCACTTTGATTGTTTTTCCATCACCTGATAGTTGATATGGAATCTTTTTTTCTTCCAATAACACTGCAATTTTTTTAGAGTCCTCTTTGTTTAAATCTGTATACAGCACTGCATACCGAGTTTGAGTTGCCAAAATCAAAGTTGTGGCAATTGTCCCAATAATTAAAACCGTGACAATAATTGCTCCAACTTTTTTTAATGGGTCAAGACGATCATAAAAATCTCTTGAGGTATTTAACATCTTCGTCAAAAATTCTGGCATTGCAATCCTCCTGATTACAACAAAACATTATTTTTCAATGCTACATTTGCATTCTCATTATTTCCTTATAAGCATCAATAACCTTTGTTCTTATTTGGTTCATTGTTTTAAAAGCAATTTCCGCCTTTTCTACAGCGATCATTGTTTCATGTATATTTTTACTTTTTCCTGTTGCTAAATTTTGCATTGCTAAATTTGCTTCTTCTTGTAACTTGTTTATCTCCATCACAGAACCTTTTAAAAACTCTCCAAAAGATTTTCCGCTGATATCATCTGCTGAAAAATTTAAATTTTTAAAAGATTCATCATTAAAATCAAGAGGTCGATTCGCTTCAAAATCAGCACTTTTTACCCACTGCTCAGAATTATAGCTGTTTAAAATATTATTAACACCATCTAGATTTTGTATTCCCATACATTCTATCCTTTATCTTCTAATTAGTTTCTACCAATCTCTAATGCCTTCATGGCCATTGCCTTTGTCGCATTCATCGCAGAAATATTGGCCTCGTAACTTCTCGTTGCCTCTATCATTTCTGCCATTTCTTCCATTACATTAATATTTGGATAGGCCACATATCCATTGGCATCTGCGTCAGGATGATTCGGCTCATACTTTAAAATAGGGGCCTTGTTTGAAGAAGTAACTTCTGTTGCATGCACCGTCTGAACATTTGCGGCCAATTCCCCTTCTAAGATATCAGCAAATGATTCTCTTGCTGGCTCAGATCCTAGTACAACCTCTTTTTTCCTATATGGCCCACCTTCGGCAGTCCTTGTCACTTGAGCATTTGCAATATTTGAAGAAATTGCTGCCATTCTTTTTTTATTAGCAGTAAGACCAGATGAACTAATTTTTAAATTGGTTAATAAGTCCATTACTTTCTCCTATCCTTTATTGCTTCTCTGATGTTGAAATATATTTCAACATCCCAAGTTTTTTATTTAACAGTTGTACTGTTGCATTATATAAAAGTTGATTTTCTGCCATCAAGGCCATCTCTTTATCTCTATCAACAGTATTACCATCAATACTTGTTACCCCTTCTGTTTCTTCATATATCTCTGGTTGCAAATTATTAAAACCACCGCTTCCAACATCGTAATGTTTGTTATCGGCAGTATTCATTGATAAGTTTCCATCAATATCTAGGGCCCGACTTAGGGCCTCCTCAAAATCGATGGCCTTTGCCTTATATCCAGGAGTCTCGGCATTTGCGATATTGGATGAAATAAGATCATTTCTCATTTGTCTGAAATTTAAAGAAGATGCCAATGCTTGCATTGTCTTATCATCTATTTTCATCCTTCCTCCTTTTTTTAAAGTATATAATCAACGATAATAACTATCTTAAATTTAGAAAATAACTATCACCATCTACTCTATATTCATTAATTTTATTTCTTAGTGTTCTAATAGAAACACCAAGAATTTTTGCTGCCTGAGTACGGTTTTCGCTGGTGTGAGAAAGAGCTTTTTTAATCAACAATTTTTCTGCATCTTTAAGTGACATCAAGGCCATTCCTTCTCCTGATTCGCTATTTGTTTGAGTATCTCCAAGCTTCTCTCCAACGATTAAATTACTTTCTGTAAACATTGCGCCCTCCAGGCCTTTTAAAGAGTTGTTCACCACTCTGATAAGTTCATATAAGTTTTCATTCCAGTTATTATTTAAAAGTTTTCCATATATCGATTCATCAATAGAAATATTAGTATTATTCTCTTTGTTATAATTATTAACAATTAACTGTGTCAGATATTTTACATCGTCACCGCGATCTTTTAGTGATGGAATATAAATCACCTGACCATAGACAAGTGTATAAAGACCTCTATAAAAACGACCTGAACCAACAAGCTTTGATAAATTCTTTGTTGTAGTTGAAATAATCCTCACATTGATATCATAATCAGAAAGTTCATTTAAAATTTTATATAGCTTTTTTTGGAACTCATCACTTAAATGCTCTATATTGGCAAAAACGACGGTCCCATTATTTGCTAACTCTAAAGCTCCTTTATTAAATTTTCCTGTCGCACTATCACGGTATCCAAGAATTCTATTTTCAACACTTACTGGATCTTGTGCACAATCAACAATTTCACAAGACATCCCCTTACGAGATGATTCTTGATGAATTAATTGAGCAAGTGACTTCTTGCCAACTCCTCGATCTCCAACTAAAAGTACTGCGGCCTTGCTGATTGCTAACTTTTTACAAGTATCAACAATCTCAAGCATTCGTGCATCACGACCAAAAAATTCCTGGCTTACAGTTTCCATTTGACCTCCTGTCATAAACCCATTCCTTGGGTGGAAACAACAAGCTAAAGCATGCGATCCTTAATCTCCATTAAAGATAGCTCTGCCCTCGCCATCTGTTTAATATGTTCAGAAGCCTTTTCGTTTCCTAAAAGCTCCCCTAAGATCTCTTGTCCTTCCTTTTTCTTTTGATTTTTTATCAGTGTCACTCCTAGCATATATAAAATACGCCCCTCATAAATACTCTCTTTAAAGTTTTGTCTAAAATCTTTCAAATAAGTTTCTAGTAATAGCCTATCTGCGTCGCTATTTTTTTCACTCATTGTTTCTATTAACAAGTAGGCCACTTTTTCTTTAACTTTTGTCATGTACTCATTATTTGTAACTTGATTTTTAGTATCTTCGAGTATTGCTTTTGAAACTTTTATATATTTATCGCTATCTTTTAATTTATAAATGGCATCTGTGTAACAATCTATTAAATCTGCAACCTCTCCAACTCCTAATAAATCGGCCCGATTGCTTTCTGTTAAAAACTTTTCAAATTCAATAGATGAATTTGTATAATCTTTTTTATTATAGAGAATAATACCGTTATAATAGTGTGACTTTTTATTTTTACTACTTTTAGCAGTTAAATTCACAACCTCTTTATCTGCAACATTCCAATTCTTTAAAGCAATATGTCTTTTAACTCTTAGTTCTTGTAATAATATCTCAGGATCTGTTTCATATTTGTTCTCGTGCCACACCGCATAACTTCTAACAGGAGCCCCTTTCAGTTTATCAAAATCTGTTATTAAGCGATCTAATTTATCATACATCGCCATTTTCAAATATGAATCTCCGGCCAAGAAATTTATAAATGGATCAAGTGCGACTTTTTCTACATACTTATTTTTGTACAACTCCCACATTTTTATAACATTGCCATAATCTGCATTTTTATAGTAATGAAGTAGTATTCCTTCAATAATTTCTGCTCCATCGCTTTCAAAAGATCTTATTTCTGCAGGCTTTAAGCTTCTAATAGGGATTGCGGATAGATATGCCAAAGCGTCCTCAAACTTTTGATCGACAATAAAAGTCCGAAGCCTGACAATCCATAAAAGCTTCATTATATCCTTGCTTAAATTTGCCCTTTTATCATCCTCTCTATCAAGAAAAATCCTTGTTTCTAAATCGCTTTCACTTGGATATTTATTGCGGACACTCCGAAATGCCACATATCTAATTTGTGCCTCAAATCTATTTGGATAATTTTGAGCACGATTAATTGCCGTTTTATATAATTCTCCAACTTGTTCAAAATCGCGATCCAATAGTTCTGCACAAAGGGCCATTCTAACTCTTGCAGCACCTGAAAAGGTAATATGCGAATAATTTTTCACATACGCCTCAAAAAGATTAAATGCATTCGTGTAATCTGCCACTCTAAAATATGCTTCGGCAACATTGAATAAAATAGTGCTATCTACAGTACCAACAAAAGCCGACTTACTTTGCTCATATAACTTTATCGCATCTTCATTTTTATTAGTTTTTACCAAAGAATATACTCTGTATGATAAAATCGTTTGTGCATTGATCAATTTTTTACTGGCCAGTTCTTTTAATAGATCCTCTATAACTTTTAACTGTTCTAAGTGTGCTAAAGAAGCAAGCATAACTTCTGCCGCATATCCTGAATCCTCTATGTCAAAGTTTTCTCTTGTTGCGACATATAATTTTTTTGCAATTTGCAGCGATTGAACATGATCTTTACGTTCTAAGCTTGTATGAAGCAAATAAAGTAAAATAGCTTTTTGCATATCATAATTTCTAGTTTTTTCTCCAAGCGAAGCAAGCATCGTTAAAGCAACTTTAAAAGCATTTGCATCACCAGAATCAAGATTTTTTCTAAGCAAAGCGTTTGCTTTTAGATATTCATGAATTTCGCTATAATTCAAATTATTAGCTCCATACTTTTTCTCAAATAATGTTATCGATTTATACATTAGGCCCCAGTTTTTCTTTCTATAAAAATTAATAGTTAATTGGAGATGGGCATCTTGTTCTGATTTATTTGTTTCTCTATCTAATATTGGAAAAAAATGTTCCGGTGTTTTTGTCTTAATATTTAATAAATTCTTTAACTGTGGCGCTATGGCCATATAATCCCAAATAAATGGTGCACCATAACGAAAATCTCTCATCTTTAAATCATTTGCTTGAGACTCTATATTTTTTGCTCCTTCAAACATTTCTGAAACTTTTTGTAATTTGCCCTTAATTGTAACTGACTGACTAGGTGAGCTTGTCGGCAAGGCTTGATGCGACGTTGGTATCGTTTTTTCTATTTTATCATTTTCGACATTTGTATCTGTTGTATTTTGGGCCAATTTTTTTTCTATCGCTGAAGATTTTTGTTCAACGACATCACCATCTATCCAAAAATCTACGACATATTTGTGCTCTTTTTCTCGATAAAATGAAAAGCTCTCTGTGCCATTTTTTAAATTTAGATGAATTGTCGTCGGTGTTGATGCATCCTTATATACTTTTTCATCCACAAAAAACTTTTTACTTAAAGAAATACTTTGCATCTCTTCAACAATTTTTGCGAGAATTGCTTGATTTAGTGAGCCTATTGTTAGGACATTTCCGTTCTTTTCAATGACCAAAGATTCTCTTTCTACAAAAAAATTCCAACGTAAAAATGTTGCACTATCTTCACTTGAAAAGATTATATCTGACAAAGACGTTGTGGAAAAAATTTCCCAAGAACATAACAAGGAACAAAGAAGTGTTAATTTTTTGATCATCCTAATCATGCACGAAACATCCTGTTTTGTGGCACCAATCTATATGGCCGATAAGATTCTCTCTCTGCGGCCTTAATAATCATTCTACATAGATTTAAATTTTTTAAAAGGAAAATTTTGCTCATAGGTGATTTTTTCCTACTATTTTTGCTCAATAAAATGACACCAATTCCCGAGTTTTTTCCTTTTATTTTCTAAATAGTTGAAACTTTAATACACAAATACTAGACTTAAAAACTTAGAAATTTATTCCATGGGAGGAATTATGAAAAAAGTTTTTTTAAGCGTATTATTAATTGGTCTTTTAACAGGTTGTGCCAGTGTCAAATCTCCTGTTACTGGTTTTTGGTACACAGATGTAAAATCAGGTGACCTTATTACAGAATCTGCAAAGGGAACAAAAATGGGCCAAGCGTGTTCTGAAACAATTTTGGGTCTTGTTGCAATGGGCGACTCAACAATAGAAACAGCAATGAAAAGTGGAAAAATCACAAAAGTTACTCACGTTGATTATACTGCCAACAGTATTTTAGGTTTCTATGGGAAATATTGCACCGTCGTTCATGGGAATTAATACCAAGTCTGTAAAATAAACATGCCGACAATTTTGTCGGCATATTTCTACGAATGTTTTTTGCAAACTTTGTCTAATTGGCGATATGAAAGTCTGATACATCAAGAATTAATTTTTACTAATGGTATTATAACTTTGTTCTAGTACATAACGATTAATTCTTTGAGAACTCTTTTGGGCCAAATAGATAAATTGAACTCCTAAAATAATCTCTTCATCCTCTTTAGAATCAATGGCCCCTAATTCTTTTTTCCAACGAATACAAGCACTACATTTTATAAGAATTTCATCATCCAAAGAAAAGACCAATTCCTTTATTATACTACCAACTCTTGCGATCTCTACAAATGAGTTCGATATAGACAAACACATTCCTGTTGCACTTATATTAACAATTCGGGCATCACGAACCTCTTCTCGCCCCCAATTGACTTTAACTATTCTCTTTGCTGATTCAGGATATGTTAAACGAAAGGCACCTCTTCTTTGAACCTTCCAAATATCAAGATCAAGCTCTAAAGAAATTCCCAAATCCTCTCCTTCTAACATTCTCGGTTTTTTTACACTAAAAAAAATAATTCCTTTAGTTGTATTGCCCTTTACAAAAAGGACTTCGTGCTCATAATTAGCAAGCTGGATACTTAAAAGCTTTCCTTTTTTTGTTGCAATCCATCTTAAATTCACAAGTCCGGCCGATAGATCCATAATTTCCATATAGCCATCAAGAACTATTTTTTGTTTTGGTGTCCAAATAGTTATAGGAATTTGTTCTAAGCTTAGTTCTTGTACAATCTGTTCTTTTTCCTTTTCATCAACTAAAAGGTTAAAAACTTGTTGTTCGTCTGATGAGCTTTCTTTATTTGAATCTAAATTACTCCTCTTATCACTTGAATTATCATGATAAACAAGTTCATTTTGCTTTTTTTGAACACATACACCAAGCTCTTGAAACAATGCTTTCGCGGTTTTCACATAGTAATCATTATACTTTTTTACTTCCTGACTATAACGAACTTCCAGTTCTAAAGTTCTTATAAGGGCCTCACGTTTTTTAAGTCCAAGGCGAGAATCCTTGGCCATAAACAGAGAACCATTTTCTAAAAAAACTTTTCTTTTTTCGCTTCCCTCTGACGTCACAAAAAATAAAAGTGGCTCCTCATCTACAAACATCCATCTGCCCATCTGAATAACAGGACATCTACCTCGAAAAATCCATTGACCTTTTTCTCCGATTAGCACTTCATGTTGTAAACTATGCGGAATCCATTCCCAGTGCTGTCCCCCATGTGCATACTCTGTTTTAAGACATTTTCTCCATCTACCAACATTTATACCTGGCCCAATCATCTCAATAAGCCAAAGTCCTCTGATTTTTTTTATTTTCTCCACGCTTATATATAGCCAATAATCATTTGCTAACTCTAATGACTCTATCTCTATAATTTTTTTTTGATCATACGAACTTTTTGTCGAAATATATTTTAATTTATTAACTGTCATATTTTTCAATATAACATGCCTTATTTCCCCTTTTAATAGGGGATTTTTTGCTCTATTTTTTTATTTCGTCTGTTTTTTAGGGACAACTATTTGCATCGAATGATAGATGTGTTATCCATTTACTATATCTTTTAGATCAAGCAATTTTGTAGTTTTTTGGGATATTACAAATGTTAAAAATGCATTCACACACATTTTCTCTTTTACAACGATGTATCGATCTTTTTGCTGTTTTTACGGCTTGGTTTTGTGCTTATATTATGCGTTTTTATCTGCTTTCAGGCGGAGAACCAGGCCTTGAGTTATTCTTTATAAAGCTAACACCCATTGTTTTAATTCTAGCACTATATTTTTTTAACAAAGAGTCACTTTATAAATCCAATCGTTTCAAATCTCAATCTAGAGAAATCTTGGCCCTTTTTCAGGCAAACTTGCAAAGTTTTTTAGCTTTTGTTTTGATTTTATATTTTTTTGCTCCCAATCGTGTTTCTAGGATTGTTCTTATTACCTACTTTATTTTTTCTATCATATTTACAACAACACTTCGAATTGCGTATAGAAAATTTTTAAGAGAGATTAGAAAAAAAGGAAAAAATTTACGCCATGTTCTACTGGTTGGACATGGAGAACAACTTATCAAATATGTTGAAAATGCTCTTGGCTTTAGAGAATCTGGACTTAATTTTATCGCATGGATAGATTCAAATGATTTATCAAAAAAATATAATATCCCTCACTCGGACCTTTCAATACAAAAACTAAAAGAAAGGCATGCAATAGATACAATTGTCTTAGGATTTGATGGTGAAAACTTTTTTAAGGTAGAACAAATTGTTAAAGAGTCACATAAAGACATAATCCCAATTCAAATATTACCACCGATGCACTATTCGTTTGTTGGAACAACAATTGATGACTTTGCAGGAATTCCTTTAATCACAGTCAATACTCCAAACATTTCTGATATTGATTTATTTTTAAAAAGAATTTTTGATTTTACTCTGTCAAGCATTGGTCTTATTGCAATATCTCCTCTTCTTATATTTATTTCTTTTTTAGTAAAAATCACATCAAGAGGTCCAATTTTTTATGGCCAAGAAAGAATGAGTGTCGATGGTAGAAAATTCATGATGTGGAAGTTTCGCTCTATGAGAGTAGATGCAGAAAAAGAAAGTGGAGCGGTGTGGGCCGTAAAAAATGATAATCGCAGAACTCCAATAGGAACTCTTCTTCGTTCAACATCTCTTGATGAGCTTCCTCAAATTTGGAATGTCATTGTCGGTGACATGAGTCTTGTTGGCCCTAGACCAGAAAGACCTATATTTGTAGAAAAATTTAAAGATGAAATACCTGCATATATGCTTCGCCATAAAATGAAAGCAGGAATTACTGGTTGGGCACAAGTTAACGGATGGCGCGGGGATACAAGTCTTGAAAAAAGAATTGAATGTGACATCTACTACATAAAAAACTGGTCTTTACTATTTGATATAAAAATAATTTTTTTAACTTTTTGGAAAGGACTCATCAATAAGAATGCTTATTAATTCCAAAAAGGATACTTTAAATGTTATCTAATTTTTTTTTTAGATTAAAAAATTCAAAAGATATTAAGAACTCTATCTGGAATATTTTTTCAGTTTTAATCAACCCCATTTTACTTCTAATTGCTACTCCTATTTTTATCAGTAAACTAGGCACATCTCAGTATGGAATATGGATGCTTATAAATACAATTGTGGCCTTTATGGGAGCATTTAATTTTGGACTTGGAGATGCTTCTATAAAATACATCTCTAAATACAAGGCCAATTCTTCATTAAAAGACGAGACAAGAATATTTCAAGGAATACTATCTCTAACCATTGTAATGATGCTGATTATCATAAGTATTGGATTTATAATCCCACAACTTCTAAAAATATACGATCCATTCTCATTAGATACTCAAATACTACCGACGATACAAAAACTTCTTCCTGTTGCTGCCTTTTTGTTTGCATTAAGACAATTAGAGTCTGCAATTTTGTCGGTCTATAAAGCTTATGAGCGCTTTGATTTTTCTTCTTATTTTTTAATCGGCTCAAAAACATTGCTAATTCTTGCTCAATTAATCGTTTTAGTCTTTAACGGGCAACTGTTTGAAATGCTGATTGCTGCGGCCATATCTCTTTGTCTTTTTATCATAATAGAAATCTATCTGCTAAAAAGAATTTATAATCATTTTTCTGTTTGTCCCTGGATCAGCAAAAAAACATTTCAAGAAATTTTTAATTTTGGTTTTTGGTCATGGATACAATCATTACTTGGAATAGCATCTGACCAAATCGATAAATTTGTTGTGGCCATGATTGCAGGAGTTGAAGTTCTTGGACTTTATTCTATTGCCCATAGTGTTGCAATGCAACTGCATGCTTTAATTGCTGCAGGTTCTGCATGGATATTTCCAAAAGTTTCAAGAAGCATTGAGCAACAAGAAAATCCTACTAGTATTTTTATCAAAAATCACTCTAGGATTGTTCCTCTATCAATAATAATAATTGCAATGATTATTTATTTTGAACACTTTATTTTTTCTACATGGCTTGGTGATAAAACATATCAAAATGCCAAAATATTTTTAAATCTTTTTTTAAATTATGAAGCTTTAATGATCTTAACAATTGTTCCTTTTTATTTTCTAAGCGGTAGTGGAAAGATAAAATTTGCAACGGCACTAACAACCTTTTCAATAATTTTAACTATCGCTGGAACCTACTTTGGCTTTTATCTTTTTGGAGAAAAAGGAATTATTTTAGGAAGAATAATTGCTCTTTTAATAAATATTCCAATATCCTTTATCTTAATTAAAAAATTAGTACTTAAAGATATTTTATATCGAGACCTAGTGTTGCCAATTCTTCCAATCGTTTTACTACTGTTAGAAATTATTTTTCCGACGGAGCATAAAGTTTTTATTCTTGGAGCACTCTTTATGTCTGGAATTATTTTTGTATTAAAAGAAAAGCGATAAGGCTATAACAAATCCAAAGAGACACCTTTTTTCTTTAACTTCTCAATCAAGGTCGTGCGATTAAGTTGTAAAAGTTTTGATGCTTGATTTTTATTTCCACCGGTTCTCTCTAACGCTTGTTCAATTAAAGAGTCTTCAATATCTGATAAGAAATTTTTTAAATCAATTCCATCTTGTGGAAGATCGATAATTTTTTTTGCCCCAAAACCTCTTGGTCTTAATTCTAAAAATTTAGCAGGAAGATCATCAATATCAACTAAAGATCCGCCCTTTAAAATAATCAGTCGCTCGATCAAATTTTCAAGTTCACGAACATTTCCTTGCCAAGGATGACCAACTAAGGCCTCTAAAGCAGAATCAGAAAACTCTATTTTATTGCGCCCATCGGCACTCGCAAATTTTTCAATAAAATAAGAGATCAAAAGAGGAATATCTTCTCTGCGCTCGCAAAGAGATGGAACTCTTATTGGAATAACATTTAAGCGATAAAATAGATCCTCTCTAAAATTGCCTTCATGAACTAGCTTATCTAAATCTCTATGTGTTGCTGTAATAATTCGTGCATCGACTCTAACTGTTTCTTGACCACCAACAAGCTCTATTTCTCTATTTTGCAATACTCGTAAAATTTTTACCTGTAAAGAAAGTGGCATGTCTCCAATTTCATCTAAAAAAATACTTCCTCGATCAGCTAACTCAAATCTACCTTTGCGACTTGATACGGCCCCTGTAAATGCCCCTTTTACGTGTCCAAATAATTCACTTTCTAAAAGCTCTGATGGAATTGCGCCACAGTTTACGCTGACAAGTCTATTATTTGAACGCTGTGACAATGAATGAATTGCGCGGGCCACCAGCTCCTTACCAGTTCCTGATGCTCCAGTGATTAGTACTGTTGAATCGGTAGATGCGACCTTTTTAATACGTTCAAAAACATCCTGCATTGCGATTGATCTACCAATGATTCCACAAAAAACATCGCTATCTTTAATTGGAGACAGAGAAAAAAGTTTCGCACGTGTACTTTGCTTTGTATGGGTTTGAGTCAAATCAAGATTAAACTTTTGTAATAAAATCTTTTGCAAAAGCTCTTCTATTGTTTCTGGAGTGAATGGTTTTGTTAAATATTGAAATACTCCCTTTTTGGTTGCTTGAATCGCTGTCTCAATTGAACCAAAACCGGTAATAACAACACTTTCAAAATTAAATTTTCTCTCTTTTAAAAGATCAATTAAGAAAAGACCATCACAGGCAGAATCTCCAAAACTAATATCTGTTATTAAAATAAAATTTTCTTTGGATTTACTCTGCTGCAAATATTCAACCAAAAGCATTGGAGCAATAAAGTGGATAACGCTTACGGGGAATTTTTTCTCTACATATTTTTTTATCGTGCGACCTAAAACAATATCATCTTCAATCAAATACACTGTTGGCAATGCCCGTGCATCCATCTTTTTTGATGCTTTCAGATCAAAAGAATCTTGTAAAAAATCTAAATCGTCCATTGGCCCTTTATAAAAAAATGCTTTTTGTGTGTGTATTTTTTAGCATTTCTTATAGTAAATTTTAGCGACTCATTTGAGGGGGTGTCAAATTTTTGGCCCTGATATTTTCTTGCCGTGTATCAATTTCATACTATCCTTGAGATACGAAGCTCAATCAAGATAATATACTTATACCAAATCCACTAAATAAAAAACGATTAACAAATGTGAGTTCTCACCAATAACCTAACGAAGAAGATTAGACATAAAGGCCACTGCATTGTCTGGGCCACCAATAACTACATAATAAATCGTAAAAACAGCACAAATAAATGCAATGAACCCAAAAGAGAGTGAAATTTTTCGAAAAGACTTTAACCAATAAAGATATGCAAATTCTGCACAAATTAGAAAAATTGGAATGGCCCAAAAAGGGGTGTATCTAAGGAAAAAATAAAACAGATCCATAAATACCCCCTTTCTTAAGCAAAAAAAGTAAGACTACATCATTGATTTTAGTCTATCTACAAAATCAAGGTTTTCCCAAGTAAAGCCATTTTTAGAAGTTCTACCAAAATGTCCATAGGCAGCAGTTTCAGCATAAATTGGACGAAGTAAATTTAATCTTTCGATGATATTTTTTGGTTTCATCGGAAATACTTCTTTTACTGCAGCAAGAATTTTTTCTTCTGGGAATTTATTTGTTCCATAAGTTTCAATCATAAAAGATACAGGATCTGCAACACCAATGGCGTATGCAACTTGTACTAATACTTTATCAGCAAGTCCTGCAGCAACAATATGTTTTGCAACTTGTCTTGTCGCATAAGCTGCTGATCGATCAACTTTTGATGGATCTTTTCCTGAGAATGCCCCACCACCGTGAGCACCATGTCCACCATAGGTATCAACGATAATTTTTCGGCCAGTTAAACCGCAATCCCCCATAGGTCCACCAATTACAAATCGGCCAGTTGGATTTACATAAATTTTTGTTTTATTATCAATTAAATGCTTTGGCACTGTTTTCATAATTACTTCAGCTCTTACAGCTTCTTCTAAATCTTTTAACTTAAACTCTTCTGCATGCTGAGAGCTTACAACAATTGCTTCAAGACGTTTAATTTGTCCTTTTTCATATTGAACAGAAACTTGAGTTTTTCCATCTGGACGAAGAAGTGGAAGTGTCCCATTTTTTCTCACTTCTGTTAAACGAAGGGCCATCTTTTGAGCAAGATCAATTGATAGCGGCATATAGCTTTCTGTTTCATTGATCGCATAACCAAACATCATCCCTTGATCGCCAGCACCTTGCTCTGTAAATGTTCCACGTCCCTCATCAACACCTTGAGCAATATCTTGTGATTGGCCGGCAATACTTAATAAAACACCACAAGTGTTACCATCAAACCCTTTATCGGAGTGATCGTAACCAATCTCTATAATTTTTTCGCGAACAACTTTTTGAACATCAACATAAGAATTTGTTGTAACTTCTCCAGAAACAATTGCAAAGCCTGTCTTAATCATTGTTTCACAAGCAACACGAGATTTTGGATCGTCTTTTAACATCGCATCTAAAACTGCATCAGAAATTTGATCGCAAATTTTATCAGGATGACCTTCATTAACAGACTCTGAGGTAAAAATATAATCTTGCATAAAAACTCCTAAAAAAAATGGCACTAAAAATAGCAATATTGCCTACTTTTTACGGCCAAATAAATAATACACTAACAAGAGGTATACTACTTAAATTATGCTAATTCAAAGGAAATTTTTATCTAAAAATAATTTTTTGAGGCTATAATTTTTTAATACAACGTTAGTGAGGACTGTTATGAAATTAAGAAACATCTTTTGTTTAGGATTTTCTTTGGTAGAAGTTTTAGTGGCAATAGGACTACTCTCTGCTTCTGGCTATGGAATTATGCGGGTCTCTAAGTTTTTTGCCGAAGGCGGCAAATCGATTGAACTAGACTTAGAGTCTACGATTTTTCTAAAAGAGATTCAGTCAGCACTTTCAAATAATGATAGATGTAAAGATGTTGTTAATAGTAAAAACAAAGATAAAATAAATGAGCTAAACTTAAGCAAAAAGCTTTCGATATCTAGTATCGAGATATTTGATAACAAAAACAAAACAAGTGGTGAAATAAAAATTTTTGATTTTGAAGAAGGCACAGAAAAAAGTGTTATCAAATATCTCGAACTAACCTATTCAAAAGATCGGGCCCAAAGTGGAGGAAAAACTCATAAATTTCCACTAATACCTGTCTATCTACACTATGAAAATACCAATTCCATTAAAAGCTGCACGACAGATTTAGAAAAAAGACATAAAGATGAAGAACAGTGCTCTTTACTAGGTGGTGTACTTTTAGGAAGCGATTGCCGCTTCCCCATTTATGATGTGTGCAAAGGTTTTGATAATAGCAGTAGTCCAAAAGATTCTCAATATCTTACCTGTGTTAGAAATAACTTGCGTAAAACAGATGTTACCCCAACCTCGTTTAAACCATTTTACACCAAAACAGGTGATGAGAATATTTTATGTGAACTTGAAACACATGCCACAACGCTGTCATTTTTTATAGCAAATTCAACAGGAAAATCTCTTCTAAAATCTGGAGCGACTTCATATTGTAAAACACAAAAACAAGCGCCAGTACTTGAAAAAAATAACTTAACACCAGAGATTCAAAATAGTTGTGACTGCTGGGCGCTAAAAGATCTAGGTGTCTACACTTTTTCAGAACTTCAAGGTATATGTACCAAAAAAATAGAGGAATGCGAAAACTGCTGGGATCAACCAATAGATTTTAACACTAAACTAAGTAGCACCTGCGCACACTTAAGAAATTATTGCTCCTGCTGGAATTCCAATCTCTTTGCTCATGAAAAAGCAGTTGCATGTACAAATAAAAACTGCGCTGAGTGCTGGATCTCTCATGCGACCTTCAAGGAGAAAAATTTCGATCAAGACTTCAGAAAAAATCTTTACTCATGTAATGGTGTAGCTTCTGCATCTAAAGAAACTCAAGATGCTTGCTGGTTTTCGGATTTACGCACTTCTACAAAAATTACAACCTGTAACCCCGCAAATGAAACATGTTGGGATTCTGACCTTAGCGCATTTGAAAAGATTCAGACCTGTAGTAAAAACGATAATTGCTGGTTATCAAATTTAAGTGTAGATCAAAAGATGAGAGAGTGCCCAAAAGAGACAAATAATTGCTGGAATTTTTACGCTCCAGAAGATGCAAATGTCACCCCTCAAGAAATTACTCGCTGGAAAAAACAAAACTGTAGCAAACAAGCTCCTGCTTGCTGGCTTTTTGCGACCCAAAAAAACAATGATGAACTAAACTACGAGCTTTCTTGGAAAGAATCAAACTGTGCTGCAAATGAGACCTGTTGGTATGCAAATGGCCTTACTGGTGATAATGACGATCGCTATGAGCAAGAGATTTCTTGGCAAAACGATCTTGCTTGGAAAAGAAGAGTTTGCCCAAAAAATACAGAGTCATGTGCTACTTATGGTAGTGATCAAGATCAAAATAATATTCGCTGGCGAAAGGACAATTGTGATGCCGCAACCTGTTTTAATCTAGATCCTGATGGGACAAACGGAAAAACATTTTCAAATTGGAAATCAAAATTTTGCAACACCAATGATCTTAGTGGTGCATGCTGGAAGGCCTCCGATGATCCAGATGGAGATAGTGGTTTAGTTATTGCAGTTAGCGAAAAAACTTCTGCCTGCAGAAATGTTCAAGGATTAGATTGTATGAAGGTCGCAAAAAGCGTTGATTCTTGCTATATTGGTAAGAGCTGTTTTTATATTAATAATCCACAACAGCAAAATCAAAATAACTATAATTATTACAATTCAATTACTCCATATAAAACACGCGCAGAATGTCAACAAGCCAACCAGAATTCTAGTCACCTCCAGACTAACTGCTCTGAGTGCCCAAAAACATCAATGCAAAATCAAGGCGGTGGAGGTTGGAATAACTTTAACCAAACACAAAATATTTTATGGACTAAATTATACCCAAATAATTATTTGTTAAACAATTAACTATAAACAATGAGGACTAATATCGTGATAAACTATAAATTTGCCGGTCTTTCTTTAGTAGAAGTAATATTCGCAGTAGCTCTGATTGCGGGTGTCGCTTTAATTGCAGGAGGCCTTAATAAAGATTTATCAAAACAAACTAAAAAACTTACAAAGACTATCGATGAGGTTCATTTACTAGAAGAGATTATTACAAGTATCAATAACTATAAAATAGAAAACGCTATAAATTGTGCCGTAACAAAAAATTCTAGCGATCAAAGTATAAAAATAAAAATGCATCGCCCAACAATTGGAACGCTAGAAAAAGATAAAGAAATTTTAGGTATTAAAATTCTAGGCATTAAAGAGGAAGAAATAAATGATAAAAAATATATCATTATCGACACTGCAAGCTTAGCAAATCCTCTAGAGTTAAGAGAACTCATAAAAATACCAATCTCTTATTACGGCGATGATAGCAATCCTTTCTGCAAGACATCTCCATCTTTTGCAACAGATACAACTCAATGTGAAATTTTTGGTTTAGAATACGATAAAACCCAGAAAAAATGTAAAATCTCTAAAAACAATGCCCCTCAATATATAGAAATTTCAGATCTCATTTGTGATATGGATAAAACAGTAACCTCTGTATCTAAAAACAAAACTGTTACAACATATTGTAAGGATAAAATACATAAATATGATGATCTTTTAAATTAAGTAAGGGATTAAAGTATGAATATTTTTAAAAATAATTCTGGATCGGCAATTGTAATATCGCTAGTCCTTGCAGCACTCTTAGCAACAACTTCGGTTATAATGCTAAAAAAAATAAAATCAGGAAAAGAGGAGTTAAAAGGATTTAAGATCGATCAACAAGAAGAGCTTTTAATTCAAGAAGTAAAAACTCTTTTGGCAAACAGTTCTATTTGTAAATCATCTTTTAGCAGTTCTTTTGCACCAGATAGCGCAAAAATCACCCAGTCAATAAAAACAGATAACCAAGATATCATAAAGTTAAACCAAGAATATGACGCAATAACAATCAAAGAATTATCAATTGATCTTTCTACTATAGTGCCCCAAGAAATAAATTCTAATTACCAAAGGGATTATCAAGGTACTCAACTTTCTTTAAAACATTATACAAAAACAGGAGATGTTACTTTAAAATTATCAAAAAAACTGAGCGTAATAAACTCACGAGAAAAAACAGTTACAAACGCTTTTAAGGTTAAATTTATTTATGATGATGACTCTGCACTTTCAACATGCAGCTCTATTTCTGATTCTAATGTAATTTCTAAACTAGATTTTAAACAAAACATCAACACGTGTGCTTTCTGGGGAGAAGATTTTGGTAATATTCCATCTGGGACTCCTATTGATAGCACTCAGATAAACAACCCTCTTGCCGCGTTACACAAGTGTATCGAAAATCATACGCAAATACCCAGTCAAGCATCTGTTTCAAATAAGTACCAACCTTCACTTTCATCTCTTATAAACAATGAAACAATTATGTGTGAACTAGATAGAAAATTAGTCTCGGCCAAGGGATGGGGAATTACCAAGTATTGCAAGGTTCCATATTTTGGTGGCTGCTATCGCCCCGGATCAAATCCAGATATTATGGCCCGCGGAGAAATTGGCATACTCCCAGAAAGAGGATCTAGTGGCGGTGGACAAAACTGGCTCTATGCTGCTGGTGGAATGGGAGCGGCAATCATGATTGGAAATCCTGTTTTTGCGATTGTCGGAATTCTGGCCTCTGCCTTATTTGGAAGCTGTAGTGGTAAAAAGATTACTCCTTGTGTAAAATGTCTTGCTCCCAATTATACCGTAGAAAGAACTTACTCCATAAGAGAAAAGTATCGTAAAAAATGGAAATGCAAATGGCGCTGGATTTATAGTAATCCGTATTGTAATTAAAAAAATATGAAAATAAATTTATTAAAAAATGTAATTTTTTATCCTGCTCTATTTTACAAGCGGTACTTGCCGTTACTACCCAAACAAAATCTAACTTCTTTTTTGGCCATCAAAACAGCTTTTATTCCTGCGCTTATTTATACCTCGATAACTGTTGTTAAAATATTTTTCTTTCAAAATTTAATCGATCTTTCATCTTTTTCTCACTACTTTTTAGAAGCACCAAACAATCCTGTAGCAATTTTTGTCTTATGCCTGCTTATAATCGGACTTATTCCTCTTGCAATTTTCATACATCTAAAAATTTGGCAGTTTTTTTTAATCTTGGTGTTAAAAATATTTCCCGAAAAAAAACATATCCCATCCAAAAAACTTTTATACCCTCTGATTATGTGCTACTCTTCTTATTGGTTTTTAATAATCCCTCTTATTGGTGAAATACTTATGACTCTTAATTGGTTGGTACAAACCTATTATGGATTAAATAAATATCTAAAGCTCTCTAAAATAAAATCACTTCTTTGTATTATAATTTACTTTTTATTTGCTGTTTTAATTTTTTATTTTCTTTAGTACAAAAATTGCACATTTAGTACGGCTTTGATAATATCCTTGATCTTTGATCAATTAAAAAAGGTGATGAAAAACATGATCACTCTCGGAATAGAAACAAGTTGTGACGACACCTCTATTGCTATTATTAAAGGCGAGGGCGGATTATATTCTAATCCACCAGCAGTTTTATCTCATAAAAGTTTCTCTCAAGATTTTATGTTAAAAAAATGGGGAGGAGTTGTTCCAGAGATTGCTGCCAGAAATCATCTAGCAAAATTAGTTCCACTTCTAGATGAAGTAGTAAAAGAGGCGCAAATTAAAATTCAAGAGATCGATCTAATTGGCGTAACAACTCATCCAGGTCTTTTGGGCCCTCTCCTTACTGGTATGAATACTGCAAAAACACTTGCAATGCTCATCAAAAAACCAATGTATCCAGTAAATCATCTTTATGCGCACTTAGAAGCAATCCATCTCACAAAAATTATTCCTTATCCATATTTAGGATTAATTGTAAGTGGTGGCCACTCGATATATCTGCTGGTCGACTCTCCAAAAGATTTTACGATTCTTGGCTCTACAATTGATGATGCCTCCGGAGAAGCATTTGACAAGGGTGCAAAGATGTTAGGCCTTGGATATCCTGGGGGTAAAGCATTAAGCGATAACGCCATAGGTGGAGATGATAAAAAGTTTTCTTTTCCTATTGGCCTCACAGGAAGTGGTGATGCGAATCTAAGCTTTTCTGGATTAAAAACAGCACTAAGAGTTTTACTTGAAAAAAGTCCAGATCTTATGACAAATAATTTAAAAGACATTTGTGCCTCTTATCAACAGGCAATTGTTGAGGCCTTGAAAAAGAAAATGAAGTTTGCATTAAACAAAGCACTTTTAATTTCTGGAAAAAAAGAACTTCCAATTGTTGTCGGCGGCGGCGTTGCCGCAAATCAAAAACTACGAGAGGTCTTAGAAAAAAGTTTTCACAATGTAAATTTTGTTAAATTTTCTTTTTGTACGGATAATGGTGCCATGATTGCAAATTACGCTCTAAGAAGATCGGCCGATGCCATACCCTATCCTAAATGTTTACAAATTGATGCTTTTGATAAATTTATAAAAATCGATCAACAGACAAAAGAAATAGTAAAACAGTGAAACTACCATACGCCAATAAAGATTTAGGTCAACATTTTCTAAAAGACAAAATGGTTATTGATACCATCTGTGCAGATCACTTAAAAGTTACTGATGCTATTTTAGAAATAGGCCCAGGACCTGGCATTTTAAGTCAAAAAATTTATCAAAATATTTTAGATCACAATTTAGAGATTCCTTATTACGTTATCGAAAAAGATTCGAGATTTTTGGAATACTTGGAACCTTATGTAAATAAGGATAAAATAGAGATCGCCGATGCTTTAAATTTTGAGCTAGATCTATTCTTTCAAAAAAACAGTCTCCGTGATAAAAAGATATGGCTGATCTCAAACCTTCCTTACAATATATCTGCACCACTTTTTATCAAATTCTTACCAATTGAAACCATTAAGTTTATGACGCTAATGTTTCAAAAAGAGGTGGCAGAAAAAATATTTGATCCAAACAGCGAGAAAAAAAGTTCTATAGGTATTTTAGGTGATAATTTTTTTGACATCAAAAAACTTCTAAATGTTTCGCCAGGAGCCTTTCTTCCTCCGCCAAAAGTACAATCGATTGTTTTAAGTTTTATAAGAAAAGAAATACCTAAAGTAGCAATTAAAGATTTTCAAAAATTTGAAACCTTTTTAAGAAAACTTTTCTCTAATCGAAGAAAACAGCTATTTAAAGTTCTATCAGGCTTTTTTAATAAAGAAGATTTGTCGAAAAGCTTGCTTGAATGTAGTATTGAAAAAAGTATAAGGGCAGAAGACTTAAATACAAAACAAGTAATTGCACTATATCAAAGCTTAGGAAAATAATGGGAATAAAAATTGTAACAAAAAATAAACGAGCAGGTTTTGATTATCACCTTGGCGAAAAATTTGAAGCGGGTTTGGTGTTAACAGGAACAGAGGTAAAATCTATCCGCATTGGGAAAGTGTCTATCAATGAAGCCTATATTGCTGTAAGTGAGGCAGGAGAGGCGTTTATTTATAATATGAGCATCCCTCCATATCCTTTTGGCAACATTCATAATCACGAAGAAAAAAGAGTCCGAAAGCTTTTGCTTCATAATTTAGAAATCTCAAAAATATTCATGAGTCAAAAAACAGATGGTATAACAATTATTCCGACTTCACTTTATTTTAAGGATTCATTTATAAAAATCGAATTGGCCTTAGGAAAAGGGAAAAAACTGCACGACAAAAGACAAGATATTGCCAAAAAAGATGTTGAAAGAAAGCTCAAACGAGGAAATTATGAGTAAAATTCTTAATCCAATATATGAAAAATTTAATCTTAATAGCTTTAAAAATACAGCAATTCTTTTTTCTTTCTTAGGCGACATTTTTGCTAGTGGATATATCTATTTCAAGTTCACAAATTATCAAATGTTTGAAGATTTAATGGAAAAGGCACTCCTAATAAACGGTCTTGATAAAAATCTTATCGATCAAGAGTTTTTTAAACAGCAATTTGCAATCTTATCTGGTGTAATTGTCACCATGATTTGTGCAATTATAGTCATCCAATTAATCCACTATATCTTATATAAAAAAGAGACTCGTTACGGAATAAAATATATGAAACTTTTGGCACTAATTGGTGCTCCTGGATTTTTTATTTTTGGGGTAACAATTTTTTTTAGTAGCACAGTCGTTGCGCTATTTGCTCAAGTTCAGGCGTTATTATATCTTTTTATCTTTTTTGGTATTAATCGTTTTCATAAGCAGAAGTAATACCAAACCGTAGTTCCACTAGGAACTAGTATTTTTACTAGGTCAACCTAGCAAAAAGAACTATCCATTTTTTCAATTAAAACCTCGAACAATTCTCATCCCATTTTCCACATTATCTTCATCTTGATGATTTTTTATATTAGCTAGATTATCACCAACAAATCCCTTTCCTGTTGTATGAGATTTTTTTATGTACGGTATATGTTTTTCATTACTTTCTTCATCTTCTTTGCACTTAATACATAAATCTGTCATTGGACGGGCCAGAAGTCTTGCATTCTCGATCTCCTCACCACACTCCTGGCATATCCCAAAAGTATCATCCTCAATGCGTTTTAGGGCCTCCCTGACCTTCTTAAAGTAGTATCCATTTCTTCCCTCTAATTTAAAATGAAGCAAATTATCTTGCTCTAAAAAACTAAGATCGATTTCATCGCCTCCTTTTATTAGCTCTTTTACAACTTTAAAACTTGCATCCTGCTCGCTTAAAATTTTTAAAAATAGCCTTTTAAAATAGATATTTTTTTCCATCATAAACTTCCTCCTGAAGTTTGAAATAAATTTACTATATTTTGATTTTTTGCCGTGCCATTTAGAGAAGTTTTCCATCCATGGAGCACTTCCCTAAAGAAATCGCTGGCAATTAAAAGAGCAAAATGATCATCCTTGATCTTTCGTTCTTTTCAAATTATTCATTGCGATTTTAATGCCAACTTTTGCATTACAAGATATCTTCTTGATTTATATATTTTTCTTAAATTTTTAGGATATTTTTTTCATAGATCAATTTGGCACTAGGGAGCAAAACGCCCCTTATAAAAAATTAATCAAAGCGAACTACCACGTAATCAGTGCCCATAAATAGCGATTTTTCTTTAACTATATACTCTTTGGCCTCTTGAACAGTCTCAAATGCTCCCAAACTAACCCTAAATCTGGCACCTTGAGCACCTAAATTCACTTCATTTATGATCGGATCATATCCTCTAACTTTAAAGCCTTTGGCAAATGTTTCAGCTTCACCAAAGCTTCTATGAGATCCAAGTTGAATTGTAAATTTTCCAGAAAATTGATCTTTCTTTTTTAAAAGTGCCAAAGCGGCTTCATCTAAAGGCTTGGCACTCACCTTTTCTTTTGTCTCTTCACTATCACTTGGAGCTTGGCCACTTTCAACATCACTTGCAGCTTCATCTGCCACACTTTCTTTTGAAGTCTCTATTTTTTTTCCAGAATCCTCTTTCATTGCTTCAAGAAGTTTTGCTTCCGCTGCCTTATTTACATCTTCTATTAATTCTCTCTTTTCAACAGGATCATTAAAATCTTTAGTGATTTGTTCTTTAACAACTTGCTGCACGTGCTCTTCTTCTGAAGATAAAAAATCCACATTTTTTCTATCTTCTGTTGTAAGTCCTGACGTATTGTACGAATAATTTTTTCCAATACGCACACCTAAAACAAAAGATGTAACACCGATTAATATCATAAAGAGGAATAGTAAAAAGACCTCTTTCTTTTCAAAGACATATAATTTATTTTTTTCATCCATAGTCCTATTTTAATATCTAATTTTAATTTGTGTAAATATCTTTTGCTGAAAGAACTCATTTTTTTTACTTCGGTTTAAAAGAATTACCAGAAACCTATCCCCTTATCCAAATAACTAATTAATAAAATAGTATTTCTGCTTTGGCACTTATCATGCAGTCCTACCCACTCATAAATACCACTTCTAAAAAAGGAGCAACAAAATGCTAAAAAAATTATCGTATCATTTTACTAGGAATAATAAAGGTCAAGGAGTTATGGAGTACATAATCATATCAAGTCTTGTCGGCATTTTTTGCCTAGTTGCCGTTAAACAGTTCGGAGAGGTTGTGCAAAAAAGAGTTCAGTACATGAAACAAGAAATTGTAAAAAACATCGCAACAAAATAAAATCATGACAATTTTAAAGACAACTTTGGTAATTACATTTTTTATAATCATCTATTTTCAAGGATTAGAGTTACTACATAGCGCAGACTGCAAGGCCGAGTTTACAAAAGTTGCTCTAAAAAAAATCACTCAAAACATTCATACAAAAAAATCATATCCCTCCACTTTTTTTGTATGTAGCTCCCCTGTTTTTCTAAGTAAACAGGGGAATCTATACAAAGCAAGGGCTGCTTTTAAGCAGCAAAGCTTAACAATTGATCTAAAACATTATGATTAAAAATAACTCAGGAAGCTCAACCATTTTATTTATTTTTTTTATAAAATGCTTAGCAGGCCTCTTCTTAATTTTTATCATGCAGCAACGCCTTCATCACGAGGAAATAAAAGCAAGAACAAAAAATTATTTATGTTTTAAACATCAGATTGTTAAATCCACAAAGTATCTAAACAGTATGGCAGAGTATAACCAAAAAATTCGCATTGCATATTTGCTAACGCTAAATCCTGCTACAGCAAAACAAGCACTTATTGTTCACAAGTCATTAATCATGGCCCAAAAAATAAAACGCATTTCTTATTTGAAAAAACTTGCCACAAATAGCTATTGCTCATTAACACAATCAGCGACAGCAGCTATAGGTGATCCATACACATTTGCTCGCAAAATTGATGGAACACTTACTTTGAGGAGGTTTGTATGGAAGTTTCAAATACCAAGCTTACAAAAAAAAGAAAAATTTATCCTGGCAGTAAATCATCACAATATCTCACCAATAAAAAAGAGTCATCGCCTAGAAACAAACGAAATAATAATGCCGGATTTATCGAAATTGAAACTCTTATAGGTCTTACACTGATCCTTTCAATACTTTCAAGCAGTATTGTCGTTTATAAAAATTTTAACCAACAAAACAAAACAGTAATTCAGGAGTTTGAAAATGAGTGGCGACAACTTTCAAATCAGTAGTGATTCAGCAAAAATAGGCCAAGGCCTTCTGCCTCCAATAAAAGAGCAGTTATCGCAAAAAAAGGCCCAAAATATTAAACTCATAGTTACCGTATTGTTATCAAATTTAGTGCTTTATCTTTTTTTAAGTGTTGTAAATGGTGTACCGACAAACTCAGAAGCAATAACACTTCAAACTCCAGAAATAAAAAATGGAAACTGTCTTTTAAAAGCAAGATTTGAATTAGCATTTCCTTGGAATGAAAAAGAAAAAAAAGAGATCGACTTAATAATCAACGAACAAATTATCGCATCAAAAGTAATACTACACTCTGTATTTTCCCATGATAACGATCAATCAGAATCAATCTTGGCAAAAAATGAATATATCATCGAAGTCGATTGCTTATATGCAAAAACAATAAGTAAGCAGTACCAAGACACCCTCTTTGCAATTCCTCATGCTCCAAGAAAAAGAAAAGCTGCCCACTCCCAAACAGGAGAACAATATGAAATCAATTATTAGCATCGCTATACTTTTTTTTTCTACAAATGTTCTTTCAAGAGATATTATTGTAGTAAGCTATAATAAAAAAAATGAGACACTACATGAATTGCAACATGAACTAGAGATCAATTTATCCATTCCAAAAAAACTAATCAAATACAGCAAGGAAAAAGCCCCATGTACGCCAAAAAAATCAGCAATAATACACGCCTGCATCGAAGATGACGAAATAAAATTTCCTATCATTAATAAAAAAATAACAACTTCTGCGTTTTCTATTTTCATCGAAAACGAGACATCAATCTTTTATTAAAGAGGTAAATATGAAGAAGGAAAAAATCCGTTACTATTTTTCGTGGATTGCAAACTTAGGAGTAGTTCCCTTGTTTTTATTCATTTTTTTTCTTTTAGCACCAGTTGCTTTACCTTTTCTTTTTCTACGTGTTTCTGTCGCTTGTGTTTTTGATACCATAAAAGAACTCCTACAAACTATGACAAACTACTTCTCAAAAAAACTAATTTTGACGAGCATACAACTCTCCTTAAAAGTTGTCAAAAACATTCTTTATTTATTCCCCATGTTATACGTTACTACAAATCTGGCCTCAGAATACGATACGCAACACCCCTTAGACATTCACCTTGGAATTAAGGGACATACTGAATTAAAGGTATTGGAACTAAAAAATTACTCTATTTCAGACAAGCAAGTAATTAGCGCCAAATATAGACCTCATAAAAATATTTTAACTATTTATGGCACAAAAAGTGGTAGTAGCGAGCTTATTATTTGGGATAAATCGGGTAAAAAGGAGGTCTATTTTGTATATGTAACCTCAAAAGATGGTAATAAAGCTCTGATTCAACTATCTAATACCTTAAATCAGCTAAGTATAAAAAATGAATTACGAGGAGAGATAATTGCTATTAACGATGAAATTGGTTCTCTTAATAAGTATAAAATACTTCATTCGCTTATAAAAAAAAATCCTGATGCTTTTATGCTTAATGGCAAACTATCGCAAAAACTACGCAATCAAATTATTGGAGAAGTATATTATCTATCATTTAGTGAACACATCGACTCTATAAAATGCTTAGAAGAGTCGCTACAAATTTTGTGCTCTTATAGTGCAAGCATGCCATTAAGTGAAAAAACAATTAAGCATTTAGAACAGCTCTACTTTATTAATTTTTCCCCAGTCCAAGATGATGCCAGAAATAAAAATTTTATTTTAAAACTAAAACTCATTCAAATAGAGAAACTAAATGGAGAGGTTATAAATTTAGGACTCGATAATTTATCTGGTAATTTGGGAGAGCTGTTTACCATAGGTATTAAAGGAATTATTGGCCGCAATACTTTAGAGCTTAGCAAAGAACAGATTGATCTTTCAGCACTTGCAGAACCTGAAATGTCTATAGTATTTGGCCGTCCTCTAACAATTGAAATTGGTTCTGAAATACCATATAGAGCAAAAACAAAAAGCGGAGAATCCGCACAGGTTGAATGGAAATTTGCTGGATTAAAAATTAATATCGACATCAAGGCCCTTGATGACAAAATAGATGCTACCTTTTATACAGAGTTTACTCGTCCTGAAGTAAATGGAAGTATTAGCGGTAGTAAAGAAAAATCTACAATAATTTTAGGAGCAAATACTGCGGTTAAAGCGTTTGAAATTGGTTTTAAAACAACAGGACATTTAAAAAGTAATCTTCCTTACCTGCACAATATCCCAATTCTTGGAAGACTTTTTGAATCAAATAGCAATCAAGAAAATTATAAAAAAATTGTTGGCATAATTTTAATTGAAGACACAAATATTAATAGGTAATCAAATGCTAAATTTAAATTTTTCAAAAAATCAGGCCTCGGCAATAAATCAAGAACAATATAACCTGTCTTTATTCACGCTATATCAAGATCAAATTTTTAATAGCTTTAAAGAGAGGTTTAAAAATCTTATTACTCAATCTGTAATCTGCGACTTTAATAAAATTATGCAAGCAACGATTGCAGAATGTGGGCTTGGGGATTTCTCTCCTGATATGATGGAAAAAATCGATACTTCCCAAATAAAAAAATGGTTTTTAGATGTGTACGAGCAGAATTTTTTAATGCAAGCGGTATTAACCAATGCGCTTGAAGAAATTATTGTACATAGCGAAAAAGATATACAGGTTATTACAAGAGAAAAAAAGGAATCACTAACGCTGCAAGGAATATCCGATGCTGATTTGCAATTATCTTTTGAAGTTTTGTCATTAAAAAATGGAGTCTCGTGGAATTATGCAACCCCTTTTGCAAGTTTTTTTGTCACACTTTTTGATCAAAACTTTAGGGCCACATTAATTCATCATAGTGCAACACCAAATAAAAACTCTAAACTTAGTCTTAGATTTATTGCAAAAGAGAGATATCATCTAGATGATTTTCAAATTCCTTCTGAGGTAAAAAACTTTCTTTTTGATATTTTTTTACAAAAAGAGAATCTTTTAATCTGTGGCGCAACAGGAAGCGGAAAAACATCTTTTTTATCTGCACTTTTAAATAACGCCGCTAAAGATGAGCATATTATTGTGTTAGAAGATACACATGAAATTGCCCCCTGCTCTAGCCGACAAACAAATCTCTTGGCAACGGAAGGGCTCATAAACAAAGAATTAAAGGATTACTGTGCATACGCTATGAGACTTCGACCAGATCGAATTATTATTGGAGAAATGAGGTCAAAAGAGATTGTACCTTTTATTTTATCTATGAATAATGGCCATCGCGGACTTATGAGCACTATTCATGCCGAATCTGGCCAAGATGCAATATCTCGGATGACTATGCTTTTTTCAATGTATAGCAATAATCCAAACATCGGTATGGATACAATAACCAAGCTTATTTGTACCAACTTAAAATATGTTGTGGCATTAAAATATAAAAAAGTTTGTCAGATAATAAAAATTCTTGGTAGCGATCAAGAGAATGTGATTTATGAAACTCTTTATGAAAACTCTTGTTAAAAGTAAACCAAAAGTTGCCTTAACGCCCAGCTGCTTTTTTTATAAACATATTACTAAAAACACCAAACATCTTTTCATCAAAACGTCCTTGCTCTTCTCTCATTAGCGCGAGGGCATCTGCTGCAAAAATAGTCTCGCCCTTATGTTCTCTCAAAACAATTTTTTCAGAAAAAGCATCGGCAATTGCGACAATCTTTGCCAAAGTAAAAATATTGGGGCCGTGTAAATTGTTGGGATAACCGTTACCGTTTGGCCGTTCATGGTGTTCTAATACTATACGTCGAACTTCTGAAGAAATACTTTTTACACCCTCAAGCATTCTATATCCAAGATGTGGATGCTCCTTAATCATCTTCCACTCTTCTGCAGTCCATGTCTCTTTAAATTCTATATCAGGTGGAAGCATAGCCATGCCGATATCATGAACAAGTCCACCAAGGCCCACATTTTAAAGAGTTCTTTCGCTGTCATAGCCTATTTGTTTTACCAAAATCATGCTAAATACAGAGGTCATGATTGCGTGGCGCAAAGTATGCGGATGGGCCTTTAAAGACTCCAATACTCTAACTAGCGATTTTGGCTCTTCGCTTAAAATTTTCATACATCCTTGGATAGACTTACTGGCCCAATCAATTACTTTGGTTTCAACTTTGCTATTGATATAAATTTCAGCAAGTGCAAGTGTCGCCATCTCTGATACGGCACTCGACAAATTATCCGAAGGACCTTGCCCCTTTACAAGTAGGGCACTTTCTAAAATTTTTTCAACATAGAAACGATAAGTTTTATGTTCATCATTATGAACATAAAGAGCATTTACGCCTTTTTCATTTCGCTAACGTTCTAGTTGCTCGTGGTCAATGGCGTTTCCCTTATGAAAAAGCTTTGTAAATTTATCCTCTGCTCTTTTAATATAAATATCAAAAGGTACTTTATCATCGATCTGCATGATAATGCTGATATTTATTCTTATAAAATCATTGTATAAATCACGTCCCATTTAGCAACTCTCTAAAACAAAGACTTGGCACCTGATAGACCAAATGCAACAGTTTCAATTACAGAATTTTCATCTTCGCTTTTAACCTGACCGCCTAACGGCACTGCGCTATGTGCCCAAATATGAGGCTTTACACTAAAACCAAACACCTTAACTTCAACATCATATGTTAAGCATGCACTACTTTTAAAATAATTTGTGGCACAAGACTGTGAACTAATCTCTCCCACTGCGACATTATTTTTTAAAAACACTCCAGCATCTTGCCCTGTAAACGCCATCATTTGCACAGGAAGTTCTTGAACTGTACCGTCAGGCATTTTTGTTTTTCCGGCAACTAAACGAACATTTTTTAAAACATTTTGCACATCACTCTCTTTATAAACTAACCTATAATCCAAAGGATAATTTTCAAATGTCATCTGTGTTACAGCAAGTTTTCCATCATTTTCTGCGCTATAACTTTCAATTTCTAAGGTTACTTGATTCTTTTTTATATCTATAACCTTCATTGTATTAAGACTTACATCTTTATTGCCACTTTTCATTCTCGTTATCGTGGTAATCCACTGGCCCTTTTTAACAGATAGACCTGTTTTTGAACTTTTACCAAAAGATATCGTCTTATTTTTTTTCGCAATATCTAAGGCCATTTTTTCAATGATATCTTTTTTTTCAGAAGGGACCTCTTTTACAAGCATAGAACATGATGAAATAAACAATAGACCTAAAGATAATAAAACAATCGCTTTCATTTAAATAGACTCCTAATATTTATATTTTTTTAGGATTATACCAAAAGCGGACTGCTTATCAATCTTTAATTATAGGGCATCTGCACAAATCCATGCGGGTCTATTCTTGACCCAGGATAGGATTTCTTCGTAAAGATATGGATATAAGCTTAAATGAAAATTATGCTTTTCTAATTTACTTGTAACTAACGAGAGCACATCTTGTACATCTCTAACTTCATCTCTACACATCATCTCTCTAATCATTAGTGCTGATGATAAAGCTCCAGTACGATCTGAACCGAAATAACAGTGAATATAAACAATGGACATTGGATCGGATGCTTTTATTTCCAAAACTTTAAAAAAAGCTTCTTTCAAGGTCTCATAATCAAAGAAACGATCTAAATATGGTATAGGTGGAAGAAATATTGGGAAATTAAGACACTCTTGATTTGTTTTATGACAATAATCCTCATTGTGTGAAAAAAATGACTCCAGACTTAAAATATGAGTCACTCCTTTTTCTTGTAACAGACGATAATCATCAAAAGAACGCGGAGCTGATCCCCTTACAATCCCATCAACAACACTACCAAAATTCTTTATTTCAGCATGAGCTACAGCGCTTATTAAAAACAATAAAGAAACAACAAAAAAGATTTTTCTCATTTTAGCTCCAAAAAGTAATCGTATTTTATATGACCTTGTTTTTTATTATATTTTACATTCTTTAGCGATAATTCGTTTCCTCTTACCTTTAATTCTTCCACAATGTTTGCCAAATTAATCTTTTGATTTTTTGTGATATCTATAGTTGTTTTAATTTGTGACTGCTGATTCTCTGTTTTTGTAATAAGTTCAATATCAAGCGAGTAATTACCAGTACTGCTCGCCAAACAATGAATATTCACTTTATCCTCATTAACACTAATCTCACCATTTTTACCACTTTGAAGAATGAGAAAACTTTTACTAATGTAGCTACTACTACTTTCAGACTTTATTAAATTTATTTTTTTAAGACTAATATTTGTATTTCTTTCTACACTTTTTATCGTCTTTATAACTTCTAAGTTACAAACATCTTTATCTAATGCTTGAGCAAAAGTATTTATAACTAAACAAGTGGCAACAAAAAATCGTTTATACATTATTGGTCCTAATAAAATTATTCAATTCCAAGTTTTGTTAACTCGGGAATATTTTTTATATCACTATTACCAACAAAAGCACGTGATTGAAATAAATAAAGTTTCCCATCAACAAATCCAAACTCGATATCCCAAGGTAGTTTGTCTCCAGATGCACTAATTTCTGCTGCAAACTCTTTTACAATAATCATTCCTGCCTCAACAATTTGCATTAATTCATCAGAGGTTAAAACCTCTGGAGTTAGTGTACTTGAAGCTTTACTAATCCCACTTGAGCTTGCTACATTTTTCAATCTCGATTTATATTGAGAAATTAAAGTTACATCATCTGAAGAATTTATTGGCACAAGTAGTGTTTCAGCTGGAGTTCCATCAACAGTTCCTCCAATTCCTTCTGATGTTGCAATAGTAAAAAAATCTTTGCTTCCAGTATTTGTATTTGCAGTAACCATTACTCCGGATTTTTGCGAAGGTACAGTCTCTAAAATAACAATGGATGGATATACTGCATACGGATCGTCAATTATTGCTTGACGCCATGAAAATGATCTAAAAGTAAAAGGAGATGACCAAACTTCTTTTATCGCTGCAAGCATTTTTTCAAATGTTGTAACATTAAAAATAGTTTTATTAAGTCCTGCACCATTAAAATTATCTAAATCCTCTACATTGGTATCACTTCTTACAAATACTCCGCTCATTAAATTTGTTGATAAATCTAAAAGCCCTAATGAGGCCATTTGTACTCTTAATTCCTCAACCAATGTCGAGTCGAGATTAATTCTTTTAATTGATTCTTCTACAATCTCTAGCCGATCTTTAACAAACTTATTAATATAGTCTTCTGTTAAAGAAGTATCATTTACCATTTTCCCAAAGAGTTCTTTATAAAACAGATCTACAAATTCGACTAACTTTTTACCTTCAAACTGACTCATTGTAGATTTTAGTTTTTGAGGTATAGAAACTACGGCCTTATCAAAGTGGGCCTTATATGCTCCAAATGGCACAACAACCCCTCGAGAAACATTCTCTGGAAAGCGATTCATTAGTTCACCAAGATAAGCTGCTTTTGGTCCACAAGTAACTCCTGAATCTGTTTTTCGAATATCCTTTAAAGATTTTATCGCTGTACTTTGCAACACTAATTTCTCTACGGGAATGTGAATTTTATTTTTATTTTTAAACGAACCATCGCTACTTTGTTTTGTATTACGATTATACTCTTTATAGATATTCCAATCGCTCTGAGTCATCTGTGATTTTAATTTTATCACAACACTTCCCTTTGGAGTAACGGCATAAAAAATCTCTTTGCCATCATATTTCATAAGCTCTTCGTACACATCCTGAGACATCGCGGCATTTGGGATACCAAAACTTCTGGCAAGTAATTGAACGTGAGATAAAATATTTCCTTCATCATTAGTTAAAATGCCTGAAACTGGATTTAGCATCGCATTTGTGTTGCTAAGGCCAACAATATTATTGCGATTATATTTTTGGCCACTAACATCGGTATCGCTAATTTTTTTAAAGACTCCCAAAGAAAGACCTGGATTAATGCCTTTAAGTCCCGAGTATGTTACTTTACCAAAAAAATTATGAGCAATACCTAATTTTTTTGCTAGTACAGCTTGCATCCTTGATAAATTTTCACCCAGAAGCATTAGCGGAGAACTTCTAATCGTATCATCGACCATTGAATGAATTGTTGATTTTATAATCATCCAATCATTAAGAGATGGATCAAGCATAAATTTTACGTTTTTTTGTCCCCACCATAGTGCACTTGAAAGATAATTCACTAATTCTTGAATCTCTTCATCCGTTTTTGCTCCATGCTGCAAACGACTTATCAAACTATCTCTTTCTCTTTTTTCTAACATACCTGATGCATAACTTAAATCAACCAATAAGGAAGAAAGATTTAGTTCTTGCTCAAAAGACATACTCTTTGCTTCTTTTATTTTTAATGCTGCTAACCGATTTAGCATAATAATCAAATGAAGGTTTTCATGATTCCTATTTTTTTCAAAATCTTCTCTAAGGCCAACAACAATTTTTGCAATCGAAGCGACACTATCATCTTGTAAAAATAAACTACGATAAATATTTGCATTATCAACTTTCCTAAAAAATGCCTCTATACTTGTTTTATCTATCGTAAAATATTTTTGTATATCGACAGACAGCTTCTCCATTCTTTTTATTATAACATCACTAAGCTCTATTTTATGTTTTGCAATAAAGGCATTTATTTTTTCAGAAAGACCTTTATTTAACATATTATGAGTTTCATTGCGAATTCTATAAAATGTCTCTTGTCCTTCTTTTGAAATAGACAGCGATTCATAAATCGAGGCAACATCTGCTCTAATTTTTCCAGAACTATCTCCAGAAATAAAAAACCGTCTCTGAATCTCATACTGCAAAAGATAATCTGCAAATGGATTGGAAACTTTGGAAAAATCTTGCAGCATCTTAGTATAATATCTACTTTCAAGTTCAATACCCGAAACACCACGTACATTTCTTGATGTTGCAAGCCTTGTTTGAGGGTAATTATCTATATAAAATTTTTCGATCAAAGTATCTTGCAAAATATCAAGCAAGTAATCTCTAATCCCTTCGTCTGCCAACTCACCATTTTTTTGCTTCATAAAAAATTCGTAATAATTTGTTGCAAATAAATTACCAAGATTAAATCCCATTTTTGACAACTCTTGCGCCTCCGAATTTCTAAATGCAGAAAAGACCATCATTCCCTTAGGAGCTGGATTAATCACTCCTGATAGCTGCATATATGGAACAATTGTACCATCACTACATGCGTAGACGTTTTGACCAAAGGCCCCCTTCTTTTTCTTCTCAATTTTTGCAAATAAAGACTTTATTTTTTTATCTCGCTCTCCAGAATCGACAACATCTGCAGCAAAAACACTCGACATCAAACAAAGTGCAGAAGAAATAATTAGCAAATAATTTTTAAAATTCATATGCACCTCTTATTTATTTAAAACAGCTTTAAATTGTCTATCAAATTCGGATTCACTACATTCACTGTTTGCCTTATTCTCGGGAGCACATGCTGTAATTCTTCCTAAAACTTGGATAAACTTAAAATCATTTCCTGACACTTTTTTATAAAACTGAATTTTTTCTTGCTCATATTTTTGCTCATACAATTTTATATTTGAAAATTTATTCGAGACACTAAATGGTTTTGCAACAAAACTATTACTATTTGGATTACCATCTGAATTAAAATAGCTAACACTTGGACTATTAAAAATAATTTCTCCATCTTTACCTGTTATAAATTGGCCATTTGCACCATATAAATTTTTATAAAACTCTTCTTTTTTGAATGAGTCTGGAGATAAGCTTTTTGCAGTATATCGGGCCTCTCCTTCTCCACCAGCTAGAGAATAATTAACATAATATTCAACCCCCATAACTTCTGCCTGACCATCTCCATCCACATCAAAAACATCATAGTCTGTTGAAAGATTTCCATGATAAAAAACTTCCATTATTTTTTCAGGCATCGATGGCAAAATATTTCTAATTTCTAAAGCATGTCCGGCGGCCAGTCTGATACACCCATGAGAAACACCACCTCTAGCAACAAGCCAAATATTTTTTAAGTCTTGTGCAATATTTAGTTTTTCATTAAGCCAAGAAAACGTTGAACTTTTTAAATTAAAACGAACTGCAGGATTATGCATGCCATTACTCATCGCATTTCCAACCATTTCATAATCTAGCTTTGGAATCCAGCCATAAAAAGGTTTTGCATGAATATTATCAACATCTCTACCACTTCTTGTTTTAAAATACATCGCTCCTGTTGTTCGGATACGATTAATATTGTTACCTTGATTATCTGTTACCGACGCAAGAACGGTTCCTGCTGGATATACCCCAGTAAACTCGTTCATGTTTAAAATAAGTCGATCGTCATTTGTCTTAATAAATTGATCAAACTTTTTATTTGTCACAACTCCAAAAAGAGAGACTACATTTTTAAAACTAGACCGATCATTAACTACCGTTACTAAAGCATCAAGCATTTCATCGCTTACGTGATTTATATTTACCCTTCCTGGAAGCATTTCATTTAATAAAACATTCACTTCTCTACTTTGTTTGCGCAAGCTCGTACGATTTATAGATTTTGATTTAGATAAAAACATTTCGAGATCTTTTTGCTGCCACTCCGTAAGTCTTTTAGATAAATCAACTCTAACTTCAAAAACTCTACCAGGATTTAATTTTTTTAAAACCTCTAAGGCCTCTTTTTGCAACTCTATATTTGTGATTTCTCCTTGAGCATGTTTTGAAAGAATTTCTTTAATCTTATATTTATCCGAATTTATAATTTTGCTAAATTTTTCAACATCAGTATTGTTGTGGGCCTTCGCGATAACCTTATTTGTAAATAATAAATTATAAACTTGTTCTCTTTTATCCAGAGTATATAAATAATTTTCGAGGGTACTTGCCTCTAATATTGCTGTTACTCGCACTTGATTTCCACGAGCAATCCTTATGTGTATCATTTCCGGATTTTCAACTCTTGGAGCAAGTCCTAAGTAAAAACTTGGGGTGTATGATTGCCAAGCAACACCATGAATCGGAATTGATTTGTTAAAATCATCTAATGTGTAACTATTTTTTTCCTGTGCAACTAAATTAATTCCCATTAAAGATAAAGTACTAATGACTAATAGTTCTTTTTTCACAGAAAACTCCTTTAAGAAAAGTAAGCAAAAATTTGATAAAATATAGCATATTTTGCCGCGGTGCGATATCGCTCTTGTCATTTTTACATGGTTGCAAGGGCGATGGAACATGTTAGAACTATTAAACACATAAGAAATACTAATCTTTTTTGTTAGACAGTTTAATATTTCTTTTATAGATTCTCACATCTCTGCGATCCTCTTAAGATGTTCTTTAGATTAGATAAGGAGATACCAAATGAAGTTTTATTCTCTTGTTTCTGCCTGTGTTTTAATTTCTCTATCCTTTTCTCTTTTTGCTAACGTAACTTACTACTCTACTGAGTTTGTGCAAAACATTGAAGAGAATCAAAATCATCCAGAAGTTGTCAGGCAAATTATTTTTGAGACAATTTCTAAAAATCAAAGAACACTAGATTATGGTGAAGCAAGAAGAGCGATTTATAATGAGTTATTTCTGCAAAAAAATGATTCTGGAGCATTTATTGAAGATTGCTACTGTGAACACTTTTATACAACAAAAAGAAGCAAACTAAATATTGAGCATAGTTGGCCACAAAGCCTTTTTAGTAAAAAATATGACAAGTTTTTACAAAAATCAGATCTGCACCACTTGTTTCCTGTCGATACCGTTGCCAATAGCACCAGAGGTCACTACCCGTTTGGAGAGGTTGTTGTAAAAGACATTGAAATTCCAAGCTGTGATGCATCTTCTTTTGGAACAAATTCCAGAGGTGAGTTGGTGTTTGAACCAAAAGAAAATATAAAAGGTGATATTGCAAGGGCCGTATTTTATTTTGCAACGAGATATCAAATGAGCATTGAAAATAGCGAAGAGGAAATTTTAAAAAAATGGAACAAGGAAGATCCTGTAAGTGCTTTTGAATTGGAAAAAAATAATAAGGTTATGATGATTCAAGGAAATCGCAATCCATATATTGATGCTCCAAACCTAATTGATCTTGTGAAAGATTTTTAAAATTCCTTGTAAAAGTAATTTTTAAATTCCATTATAATCTCTATGAATCACAACAATCACGAGCTTGGTGACAAGCCTGTTACTCGGCTTTTATGGCAATACTCTCTCCCTGCAATTATTGGTACAGTGGCCTTTGGTTCTACAAATATAATTAATACTATTTTTGTTGGTAATGGCGTAGGCCCTCTTGCTCTATCAGCAATCGGTCTTACCATCCCAATATTTTATATTTTTATGGCGATAGGAATGATGATTGGAGTTGGAGGCGGTGCTGTTGTTTCATTAAATCTAGGAGAAGGGAAAAAAGATCAAGCGGAGCACACTCTTGGAAATGTCTTTTTCCTTCTTGTTTTCTTTGGAATCGTAACATCTTTTATTTTTTACCTAAATCTAAAAAAAATACTAGTTCTCTTTGGTGCAACAGATGTAACACTTTCAATGTCCATGGAATATATGAAAATTATTCTTTGTGGTATTGTTTTTAGTAATTTAAGTATGGGTATGAATCATCTTATTCGGGCGGAAGGTAGTCCAAAAATAGCAATGAGTACTCTTTTAATTAGTTCAATTTTAAATGTTATTTTAAATACTATATTTATTTTTCATTACAAGCTAGGAGTTAAGGGAGCCGCTTATGCGACACTAATATCTAGCTCTATCTCTGCTTGTTGGGTTTTGCTACACTTTATATCTAAAAAATCTAGTATTCGGCTAAAGGTGAGATATTTTTTTCCAAAATTAGAAATTGTAAAACCAATTATTATGATTGGAATGTCTCCTTTTTCAATGCAAATATTAGGAAGCCTTGTTGGGATGTTTTTAAACCAATCTCTTATTAGATACGGAGGAGAGATGGCCATTGCAACCAGTAGCATTATTAATAGCATTGCAATGTTTTTTTTCATTCCCATTATAGGAATTAATCAGGGTGCTCAACCAATTTTTGGGTTTAATTATGGAGCAAAAAAGTTCACAAGAGTGCTGCAAGCCTTAAAGCTATCGCTTTTATATGCGACACTATTTTCAACAATTGGCTTTTTATGTGTAGAGCTCTTTCCTCACATTATTATTGATCTATTTAGCAAAAAAGATCAAACATTACAAAATATGGCCGTTCCTGCTCTTCGAATTTTTATGGCCATGTCATTTATTATTGGAGCACAAATTATTGCTGCAAATTTTTTTCAATCAATAGGTCGTGCAAAAATATCTCTTGTTTTAACAATACTACGTCAAGGGATATTCTTTTTACCTATACTATTTATCTTACCACAATTCTTAGGACTAAACGGCGTTTGGCTTGCTGGTCCTCTATCTGACATTTTGGCCGCACTAACTAGTTTTTATTTTTTATATCGAGAAAACAAAAAAATCCAAAGAAAACAAATGGTGTTAAACCAAGTCACTGTTTAAAAAATATACAGTTTTTTTTCTACCCTTTAAATATTTCACAAAGAGTTGAACAAAGTTATAAAAGTTCTAAAATACTAGAATATTTACTGATAAAATCATAAAGGATCTGTATGAAAAAACTTTCTACTTATTTTTTTATTTCAATACTTTTTTTAATGCATACTCTAACAGTTGTTGCGGCGACACTATCTGATGAAGAGTTTATTAGTGCGCTTAAAAATAAAGACTACATCGTATATAAAGTAGATACTTTAAAAGTCATAAATTGTGCCCCAAAAATCAAAAACCCAGACAAGTCGCTTCGGAAGATAAAGTTTTCAGACAATGATAAACATCAAGTGATTTTTAGTGGAACTTTTACCTTTAAAAATATCCCGACTGCTTCCATCATAAGAAATGGTGTTTTGGATGGATTAGGAGGTAAAAAATCGAATAAGCGTGGTGGGCTTGCAATATTAAATGATAATACAATCATTATCGGACGAACCAATGGACAAACTTTGGAGGAAGTAAATCAAAATTTTTCGCGAAATGGAATAGCTGTTCGAGATTTTATGGGAGGCGGAGCTTTGTTAATTGAAAACGGAATTACTCTTTCTTCTCTTGATGACTTATTTTGTATACAGCAATTTGATCAAGGAGGAAAAGGAATAAAATGTGGGCAAATGCGAAAAACAAATCATCTACTTTTTATCGAACGAGATGACATTATTTATGCCGTAATAGCAAAAAATAAAAAAGGAAAAACGATTGTTTTAGATTTAGAAAATCTTGGTATAGATAATCTAATAAAATATGATGGTGGGTCAGGAATCTATGTTCGTGACAATAAAAATAAAGAAATAAAATATGAAGGATACAATTCAACAGGTTTTCTTGCTACTATTATCCAGGAAAGTTAAAAAATAATCTATCGCAAATTTATTGTAGTTGCTCTGATAGATGAGTGAAGGCAGCTGGGGTAACAGAGATTCCTTTTCCTGAAAATGGAGAATCTATAGAGTGGATTAAATAAAAATTAAACACAACACAAAATACTAAGAATAAATCAAACAAGAAATGCAAACGACTTTTTTTAGTTTCTACAAAACAAAAACAAATAATTGTAAAGGAAGCCGTAGCAATTAGAGAATATAATAGTAGAGGATGTAGTGATGAATCTAAAGATGCAATTCTTTCTCTTCTTGCATCATTAAATTTTATTACTGCATCTAAAATTTTTGACGTTAATACCTCATCTCCATTATGCTCTTTGGCCAATTTCAGTGCAGTTTTCCATAATAAATTTTTATAATGATCTGCCTGGGGCGAAATATCTCCTGCTTGCATTTTAATCCATTCATCTTTAACTACTGATTGCGTATAATCTTTTACAATATTTTGTAGTTTTTCTCCATGAGTTAAACCTTCGGCCACTCTATAAATAGTGCGTAACTCTGTTGCCTCTATAAAAGTATTTCTTTCTGCTTCAGAATAACCTTCCCATAAATTTACTATTACAAATCCCAAAAGAAATGAAAAAATTGTCGCGACAAATCCTATTGCAATGCCAAGTAATGTTTGATCTATATGTTGTGTTTTATTTTGAATAAAAATTCTTTTAGTATAATAGATCAAGACAGCAATCACAAATGCTGCAAATAAATAATAAATAAAATCTTTATCAAGCATACAACTCATTCTCTCCATTGGGCCCCTGGGAATGACCAGTCTTCATCGTTAGCATCTCCAAGCTTCCATTTTTTTTCCCCGATATAATAAGTTAAATG
Source organism: uncultured Bacteriovoracaceae bacterium (assembly GCA_964497525.1). Classification (GTDB taxonomy): domain Bacteria; phylum Bdellovibrionota; class Bacteriovoracia; order Bacteriovoracales; family Bacteriovoracaceae; genus CAZCDT01. The sequence continues at coordinate 5,852 of CAZCDT010000006.1, read as the reverse complement.
ATGCTCATCATGCATAAATGAGTATTGGGCGTATCTTTGATCGGTTAAATACTTACTTGTATCAAATCCCATCCCAAGGGTTGTCTCTATTGCGTCTGGAATAAAGTCCTTATCTTTATCTATCATCTCTCCATTATCAATTACTCCATTCTTATTAAGATCATACCAACCTGTAATTGAATATCCTCCACGTGGTATCCACCAATCTTGATGATGTTTCCTGTGTGTTAATTCATGTTTTACAATGACTCCAAAGGTATCAATTCCTTCAAAAAAGTCACTATCAATCACTCCATACATTGGAAAATGATCATTTGGTGCGGTATTGTATTTTGAAAAATCACAAATATAAATATAATTTCTACCCAAAAGAAATGTCTGAGATAACTCTGTCCCATTAGGCGATGTATATTTTTTTATAACTTCATCCCAAGGATAATAACCAAGCCATTGCGGTGTTGCGCACCCATCATCTCTATGCATATATTTTATATCAACATCAGCAACGGTATTATGACCGGCCTTAGTTTGCTGCCAATAATAATACCAGTTTGGATTTGGCGTTCTATTGTTCTTTGCATCTCTTGGAAAGAACAATTTCACATCAACACTATCTGTTTTCTCTCCACACCTACTTCCTAAAAAGACCGTGGCCTTTAAAGTTGTATCTCCCATATCGGTATTGTAATGCGGTAATCCTTCATATTTTACATTAATTAATCTTCCTTGTGCATTTTCAGGGGTAATAGATAAGTTACTACCATCTTTTTTTGGAACATCCCATATAACTTCGTTTAAGTACTCTGTTGGAAAATTTCCAAAATCTCCAACTTCTGCATCAAAAGAAAGCTCTGATGGTTTATCTTTTGAAAAAAGAAATTTCTGATGTCTCTTTGGATTAATAATTTTAAAAGTATCTGGACATGGAGGATCGAAAATAAAAGAGATCGTAACTTTGCCTTTAAAATCTGTTGGAGAATCTTCATCATCGTTATCATGATTAAACTCTAACTCTTTTTTTAATAGTCTTTTTTCTACTGCGGCCAACACAAACTCTTTATAATCAAACATCTTTCTATTCATATAATTAATTTCTGGAAGATCTGGACTCCATGTATTGTCTGCATCTTTCACAAATTCAAATCCTGCCATCGAAATGTATAATTGCTCTTCAACATCCTCACCATCTAATACAGTTTTTGGAAATCCATATAAGAAACTTCCAAAATTACTACCCATCATTTTTCGTATTGTTAAAGTATTAGAAGGATATTCATACCATTTATCACATTTGTCGTTTGCCGTATGAGCACAAGATTCCCCATGGCCAGATGCCTGAAAAACTTTATCAATGCCCTTGTAAAATTGAGGACTGGCATTTATCGCAAATTCATTTCGATCGACTCTATACCAAAATTCTCCAGGTAAATTTTGAGTAATAGTCGCGTTATAAAACGTATGATCAAAACTCTTATACTGGATTTGCCATTTTACTTTTATATCAAGAACAACACAGCCATCCTTTTTTCTAAAAACATGACCGGCCACATTTATAATTTCGGTTTCTCCAGGAATATCTGGTGAAGCAAATTGTTCTTTTGCATAGCATGGATTAACTTTAAACTGAGCATAAGAATTAGAAGTAAAAAATACCAAAAATAACAAAAAAAATCCAAGAAGTAGCTTCATTCATATTCCCCAAATGTTTTAGTCATAACTTTGGGCGAAATTTAGCAGATATTTTGCATACAATCCAACAAATTAAGCATCAGATATGTATTTTATACATATAAGGGAGTAACAAATAGAAAGCATTTCTATTTGCGATTCCACAAATCATTTGCACTTATCTTTTTTTCACTCTTCTTATTTTTTATAAATATATCGCTAAACAAAATACGGTCTTCAACCAAAGATACTTTTATATTTTCTACATCAAATTTATTTTTTTGTATTTTTTCTTCTTTTATTTTTATTGTTTTTAACAACGGTACTTCACGTTTTTCTACTACAACATCAGACTCTTTTAAGATATCGCAACGATAACTAATTTTATCTTTAAACAGATGTACATCTCTGACTGCACCACAATCTTTTGCCTCTCCTAATTTCGTCCACTTCTTCATTTTTAGATTATAGTGAAAAACTTCAACTCCACTAACATCCCCAGTTGTCATCTGAAGTGAAGCAATAATATCATCACCGGTGCAAAACAATGAAGTAACTTCAAAAGATAAATTTTCAGGTAAGATATCTATTTTTTTTCCATAGATATTTTTTTTAAAATCAAAGAGACGAATACTACTTTCTTGCTCCATTGCCGATGTTTTTTTTAGCATTCCAATACAAAGACTGTTTTTATCCATATCTATTGCAGAAATAAAATACTCTGCACCGTGTTCATTCGCCATTGCTGTATTTAAAATAAAAACGCATAAAAATATAATAATATTTTTCATTGTACACCTGCTCTATCTATAATTTTTTCAAAATCATTTTTCACAGGTGGAGCTTGACACTCTTCTATTGCAGGACAATCTCGTAATTCAGCATTATCATAATAATTTTCTGGTGTTGTAAAATCTCTTGGCATACAAGGAATCTTTTTTGCACTACAAGTACTAACATAATCTTGCCTAAACGCTGTATTTAAAGGAGAGAGTTTATACTTTCTGGATTTCATTTCCTTGATAAGCTGTTCTAGTGCTCCTGCACTGTGATTGTCATGCATTAATACAACTCCGGCCTTTGTTTTTTCGCATTGTCTTAACACGTTATTTATTATTTTTTCAGGCTGCTTCTTTGTAAAACGCCAATCATCAGAATCAATATCCCAACCAATGTCTCCTTGAAACAAGCAATCCTTACATAATATATCTTGAAGCTGTTCATGTTTGCTTTTTAGTACTGGAGTTTTTGGTACATAATTTATTGCCCCGTTACCACCTGGAAAACGAAAGATGTTATCTATATACTCTCTTGCAATTTTTGGAGGAACGAGCATTTCTTTTGCCTTTTCTTTATTATAAATTCCATCTTCTTTAAACAAGTCGATTTTCGCACTTCCTCCAATCTCCTTACCTGTATAAAAACTAATATGCCGATTAGCATGAAATCCAACGACATGTCCTTCCTCTTTCATTCTTTTTATGATTGGTAAATTCTTTTCAGTTATTTTATTACCAACCACAAAAAAAGTTGCCTTAACGCCTTCTTGTTTTAAAATGTCTAAAATTTTTGTTGTTGCTGCACCAGATGGCCCATCGTCAAATGTTAGATGAAAATTTTTTTGATCTTCTGCATAAATTGAAAATGACAAGACTATAAAAAGTAATTGTACAAACGCTCTTACTTTGCTCATAACTATTCCCTTTATAAAATTCATGAATGATAGACATCCTTACGATTGATATCCTTATCGGTGATCTAAAAAGAAAGTTAATAAAGATAAATCAACATTTATAAAGAAGTAAGCTACTTTTAGTATATATAGTTGATTATTTATGTCTGAATTTTGAGTAAAAAATAATTTTTTAAAAATTACAATTACACAATTTTTTTATGGTAAATTCCCAAATAGAAAGAAACTCTTTTTGATTTTCTTTACTCGTTTGACCAGTTGTGATTGCGTTAACCAAAACACCAACAAGATTGGCGTGTAAGCTTGCAGCAATATACTCAAGTGGCATATCAAATTTGAATATTTGCTCTCTTTGTCCCGCAAGCAATGCCGCAAGAATTTTTTCTTGTGCAGCATTCTTTATCATAAGATATAATTTTCTAAAATCTTCATCAAAACTGGCCAAATTAAAAAGCAGTAATATAATTTGGGCCTCGTGTGGAAAAGAAAACGCCCAGCTTATATTTCCTTGAGCATATTTTAAAAGGGTCTGCATTCCATTATCATGAATACTATGAAGGCCTACAACAGTTGCATTATTCTTTTTCACAATTTTTAGAATTGCTTCTTCATATAGTTTTAATTTGCTTGGGAAATAATATAGGCATGTCGCTTGCGAAACATTAGTTAAATCAGCAATATGCTGAAAAGAAGTTTTTTCATATCCAAGAGTTGCAAATTGTTCGATTGCAACATCGATAAGTTGATTTTTTAATGCTTCGCCCTTTAATCTTTCAACTCTCTTTTTGGCCATGATTAATTGTTCTCCTATTTTGTATGATTATTTTTTATTATACACCAAACCGTGTATGTCACAACAAAAAACTATGTATAATTTACCCATAAACATTGTATTACAATGTTGGCCTTTGTTTTTAATTCATCAAGCAAACAACTTGTAGTCCAAATCTAAACCATGTTACTATCACAGCATGTGAGGATATATATGAAAAAATTTGATAATCTAGAAAACTTAACTCCAAAAGAATTACGTAAGTTAAAAATGAATTTGAACAATCGACTTGAGTCATACAAGCGCAGCGATAATCCAAAAGAGCTTTCAAAAAGTCATATGCTTTTTGGACTAGAGAAAGTCGATTGCGATGCTCTACTTTTAAAAATTAGACAAATCGAAAAAAACAAAAGCAAATAAATATTTTTTAAAAAAGTATTTTACGCCATTACTTCAGCATGTTTTTTAAAAAAATTAAATCTACAGCGCTAATTTCAAAATTTCTTTTACATCATTTACGCCGATATTTCCTCTCTCTCCTAATTGCGTATGCCCATGTTGTTCTAATTTTTTGATCACAGCAGGAATTATTGATTCATTTAAACCATAATCACTTAAGCGAGTTTTTACTCCCATTGTTTCAAAAAATTTACGAGTATTTTCAATTGCTGTCATTATTCGAGTATCGTCCTCTCCATCATGTAGATTCCAAATACGTTTAGCATATTGTAATAGCTTTTCTTTTTTCTGTTCTTTTTTATAAGTCCAAAGAGCAGGCAGAACGACAGCAAGAGTTTGGCCATGATCAAGTCCATATAGACCTGTAATTTCCTGACCAATTAGATGTGTGGCCCAGTCAGCAGGCACTCCTGTTGCAATTAAACCATTTAATGCCATCGTTGCTGTCCACATAAGATTCGCTCTTACGTCATAGTCTGTCGGTTGTGTCAATGCTTTCGGGCCATCTTCCAGAAGATTTAAAAGTAAACTTTCCGCAAAACGATCCTGAACCTTTGCATTTACAGGATATGTTACATACTGCTCCAATACATGAACGAAGCTATCAACAACGCCATTACCAACTTGTCTAACAGGCAAAGTAAAAGTTGTTTCTGGATCAAGAATTGAAAAAAGTGGTTGGACATGCTCTGAGGCAAAAAACAATTTATCTTGTGTTGATGCTTTAGTTATTACGGCCGTTGAATTCATCTCCGATCCAGTTGCCGCTAAAGTCAAAACACAGCCAAGTGGAAGAGCTGCAGTAACTTTTGATCCATATGATTTAACAATCTCCCAAGCATCACCGTTGTATAAAGATGCCGCCGCAATAAATTTACTCCCATCAATAACAGAACCTCCACCTACAGCAAGAATAAAATTTAAGCTCTCTTTTTTTACAATCTCTACGGCCTTCAGTAAGGTTTCATAGTGTGGATTTGGCTCAATACCTCCAAATTCAACGAATTTAACATCATGAAGTGCCGCTTGTACTTGAGCAAAGACTCCATTTTTTTTTATACTTCCTCCACCATAAGTAATTAAAATACGAGCATTCGCGGGAATTGAATCTTTAAGTTTTGAAATTTGTCCTTTACCAAAATGAATTTGAGTTCTATTCCTATAGCTAAAATTATTCATTACATACCTCATTTATTTTTATCCTGACTTCCGCATTTTGATTTGCGTTATTTAATAATTGTAACTACTTGCGTCTACACT
>CAZCDT010000005.1:22154-69205 GCA_964497525.1 uncultured Bacteriovoracaceae bacterium | reverse complement strand
TTTTCCTATATTGATTCTTTCCTCAGAGGTTTAGGTTCTTTCATACCGCCTCCTTCCTTTTCATTTTAAAATTCTTTTTTATAGTAAAAATATATTGGTACGCCAATAAGAACTAATCCAAGTCCGCAGAGAGAACTAATTGGTGCAGCAATAATTGAGTTAATTAAAAAAAATGCAGCGAATAAAATAAATAAAATTGGAGTTAGTGGATAAAGTGGTACTTTGTAGCTTCTCGGTTCATTGGGCATTTTTTTTCGAAGCACAATTACACCCGCAACACCAAGCGCATAAAAAAGCCATGAGGCAAAAATTAAGGTATCGGTAATGGAATCAAATGAACCAGATATTACAAGAATTGAGGCCCATACACCTTGAACAATAAGAGATATGTGCGGAGTTTGAAATCTAGGATGAACACTGCCTAAAATTTTAAAGAATTGTTTATTTTTTGCCATAGCATATTGCACTCTTGCTGTTGTGAGAATACTTCCATTTAGTGACCCTGATACAGAGATCATAACCATAATCGCAATAATCGTTCCGCCAACAGGTCCAAGGACTGCCTCCATTGCCGTTGATGCTACAAGTGGAGAATTCTTAACAACTTCAAAAGGTAGTACATAAAATATTGCAAGATTAAACAGTAAGTAGACTGATATAACAGTTAGAGTTCCAAAAATAAGACTGCGTGGAATATTTATTTGAGGTTTTTTAATTTCTCCTGCAACATAAGAAAGATTGTTCCAACCATCATAGGCCCAAAAAGCTCCAGCAAGTGCTAGTCCGATTCCTGATATAATATTTGAAAATGTTTGTGGCACAACTTGGTTTGGCATTAGAATATTGCTAGTCCCATAATTTCCAAAACCAAATAAAATAAAAATTAGTCCAAAAATTAATAAAAGTTTTGTAAAGGTAAATAGATTTTGGATTTTACCGCCAAGAATTGTTCCACTTATATTTAGTAGTGTAAAAAATGTAATTAATAAAATTGCCACACTTTTAACACCTAAATTATACGGAAGATCTATTTTATAAAAGTATCCTAAATATTCTGCAAAAGCATATGCCATTGCAGCCTGACTCCCTGTTTGAATTATTGCAAGAGTGGACCAACCATATAAAAAAGCAACAAATTCTCCAAAAGCGTGTCTGAAAAATTCATATTGTCCACCTGTTTTTGGAATCATTGATCCGATTTCAGCACAAGAAAGAGCACCTATTAAAGTTATAATTCCAGCAATAATCCACACTAAAATTACAAGTTCGAGTGATCCTGCATTTAATGCCATGACTGATGGCTTGCGAAAAATTCCAGAACCAATCATTGAGCCCACGACAATGGTGAAGGCGACGGAAAGACCAAGAGTTCGTTTTAATAAAGTATTGTCTGACATAATATACCTATTTTAAATTATTTTCTGTTATTTTAAGTAGAAACATTTTTAAGGCAGCATCTATAACTTGTGATTGTATTATCTCTCTTGTTCCTGAAAAGTTTACTTGTTGTGCACTTAAAAAATCTTTACCAGAAATTGCGATCCATGCAACCCCTGGCGGAAATCCTCCATGATGTTCAGGGCCTGCAACACCAGTTGTTGCAATTGACCAATCACAACAAAAAATATCACGAGCGCGAAGGGCCATGTGTTGTGCGACTTCTTTGGAAACGATACCATGCTCTTTAATGATGTCTGCAGAAACTCCAAAAGATATTTTACTCTCTTTTGTATACGCAACAATTCCGCCTAAGAAACAACTACTGATGCCACTTAAAGAGGTGATCTCTTTTGCAATTCCTCCTCCTGTAACAGATTCCATACAAGAAAAGGTTTGTTTTTTTAAATTAAGAGTTGCTTGTATTTGCAAAGTTAGTTCTTTCATTGTGAAAGTTTGTCCATTGCTGAAATTACGCGAATCATTCCTGCTCCAAGTACATTAAAGATGACACTAATATTCCAATATAAAAGTTCAGAAGAGTTTAAGTTTAGCAAAGAGCCTGTACCAATAACCGCAGCAACGATAACAAAAGAGAGTAGTACATCTAATGCCGATCCAAAGTCTTCTAGCCTTTCAGACGGTGTTGATGATTGTTTCAGCGTGATTATATAGCGACCAAACTGAGATAGCGTACAAATTGTCATGAATCTTTTTTTTTGAATGATTGTGGAGAAAAAATTTATTAGATTTATTATGCAATCAACAATGCCAAGAGCAATTAAGAGACTTCCTACAATAAAGAACACCTTGGAGTCATGTGATACAAGTAGTTGCCCTGCAAGTATTTTAAAGACACAAAAAGGAAGTCCTACTGTAACTATTTCAAAAAGATTTAAGAGGTATGGAGCAATTTTCATATTGACTACCTTCTCAATAGATAATTCATAAAGGGTTTTGATTGTTAGATAAAATATTAATTAAATCCTGTAAATATTGTGGATATGTTTTAAGATTATGACAACTTAAATAGATTGTTGAAGAATCTTTTTTTTGTATATTTAATTGATAGGTAAAAAGTTTATCATACTTGTTTAGCATGTGAGATGGTATAACAGCAATGGCATCCGATACAATTGCGATAAACTTCTTTTTTGCTGTCATTGAGTTTACCTGAATTGTTGCTTTTGGTTTTATTTTTTTATAAGCTGAAAATAAAAAATCATTTTCGGAGTAGACAACCCAGCGATAATTTTGGATCTTTTTTATATCAATTTTTTGACTGCTAATTAGTACTAGCGATTCATCAAAAAGTTTTAATGAGGAGATAAAATCATTTTGCACATGACGTTGAGTGATAACCAAATCCAACTCATTTTTTTGTAATTTATCAAAAAGAACATCGTTATCATTAACATCAATATACAAGTCGAGACTTTGTTTTTTTAGATATTCAGACATTGCACTAATTAGATAATGTTCTAAAAAACCGTGTAATGTTCCAATCCTTAACGTTTCTTTGCAGGTTTTTCTTACAGATTCCACTTGTTTGTAATATTGAACGGTTGCTTTGTATAGATTTTGTCCTGCATCTGTTAGAATCATTTTTTTTGTTGATCTAATAATTAGCTGTGTATTCATAGATTCTTCGAGAAGTTGTATTTGTCTGCTAACAGCAGATTGCGCAATTTTTAAGTGCTTTGCAGCCTCTGAGAAATTTTTATGAGTTGCGACAAGAAGAAATGCTTCTAAATAGCGATAATTCACCAAAAACCTCAACATGTTTATTTATCTAAAAATTAGATAAATGTTATGTTATTTATATATTTTGCTTTCGATCTCTTTGGCAATAAATTTCGGCACACAAAACGAAAAGCCGTGTAAAAAAACACTAATTCAAAGGGGGGATTTATGAAGTTTATCGAAAAATTAACAACAGGTGCCGTTTGTACCGTCGGAGTTATTGCCAGTTCTTTGTCTGGAGACGTTTTCGCAGGGTGTGAGTTTAAAAATAAAGATTTATCTGATATCTTGCACGATACTTCTTTGTTTGTTACGACAGAGCAAGAGCTTAGCATGTCGCAAAAGGTTAGCTTGTTTAAAAAAATTCCAGGAAATCTTCCTGCTTATCCCAACCAGTATCCGGCCAAGTTTAAAGAGTGTTTAGAATATTATGATATTAAATCATTAACCACGGGTAGAAATTATAAAATGGTTAGCAGTTCGTGTGACGATAGTGATAATCCATATGGAGTGATTATTGATGAAAATCATGAAGAAATTGTTGCTCAAATAAATGATAGTGATTTGATTTGTCATGAAAAAGCAACAATTTTTTCCGTTGAATTGCCAGAGGAGCTGAAGCAATCATTAAATGAGTGTATGCAATATGAAAACGATGATTTTTTATGTCCAAAAATAAATGCATATCAATATTATGGAGATTTACCATCCGAGCTTGAGTTAGTTTCGGCAGGTTTAGTAGATAAAATTTTAACTATGGATTTTGTTATAAGCTCTGGTGATGCGATGAAAGAAATCTTTGGTTATATGCTAAGTTATCCCACAGGTAATGCAAATCAAGATGTTATTTTAAAAATGCAATCGAATTTGGCCGATGTTGTTAATAGATACTTCCCAAGCTATACATATTTTTCAAGTAGCTCTTATTGGGCGCCAAGTGTGAATAGTATTAATGCTATTTTTACAAATAAAAAAGAAAAACTTTTGCTTGTTGTTGAAATTGGTGATCTTGATGGTTAATGTTGAGATGTGTTTAGGGATATTTTATAAAAATATCCCTATTCTTTTTTTTAGCGGACCTTTGCTTGAAAAATCAAACACGTGTGGTATAAAAAAAGACATATAAAATGTTTTTATAGCAAAGGATCAAACATGTTTGTGCTTGCAATAAATGGTAGCCCGCGAAAAGATGGTAATACCAAGCAGATATTGGATGTTGTATTAAATGAGTTACATTCATCTGGCTGGGAGACAGAACTTGTATCTTTAAGTCAGAGACAAGTTAGAGGTTGTACAGCATGTCTTTTGTGTAAAAAAAACGCGAACAATAAATGTGTTATTCAGGATGATTTTAATGAAATTTTTTCTAAAATGCTGCAGGCCGATGCTATAATTATTGGCTCTCCGACATATTTTGCAGATGTTACTTCTGAGGTTAAGGCGCTAATTGATAGGACAGGATATGTCGCTATTGCAAACGGAAATGTGTTGAGGGGTAAAATTGGGGCCGCTGCCATCGCTGTTAGAAGGGGTGGCGCCACACATGCATTTGATACGATTAATCACTTGTATCAAATATCTCGAATGATTATTCCAGGTTCTACATATTGGAATATGGTGTATGGTCTAAAACCAGGAGATGCACTTAATGATTCAGAAGGAATAAACAATATGGTTCATCTTGGAAAAGTAATTAATTGGTTGGCAAAAAGTTTAAAGGATGCAGGGATAGAGTATCCTGTTTGAAATTTTTGTGACAAAAAGATCCTGCTAGTTTTAATTCTTTGCATTATCCGTATTCAATCTTTCAATTGTTATATTAAATGCACCATATGCTGCAGATATAAACGGAGTTATTAAATTAAAAAAGCAATATGGGAGATATGCAAGAGTTGATACTCCAAGAACTCCGCTATTATATGCAGCACAAGTATTCCATGGAACAAGTACCGAGGTAACAGTTCCAGAATCTTCTAATGCTCTTGATAAGTTTTTTGGATGTAAATTCATCTTGTCGTAAGAGCGTTTAAACATTCTACCAGGAACAACGATTGCAAGATACTGATCGCATGCTGTTATATTTACAAATATACAAGTTGCAATGGTCGAACCGATCAATGATCCTGTGCCTGTGACAACCTTCATGATAGTTGTTGCAAGTTTTTCCAGCATTCCCGTCCCTTCCATCGCTCCACCAAAGATCATGGCCATAATGATTAACCATACAGTATTTAACATTCCTTTCATTCCGCCTTTATTTAATAAAGAATCGATAATTTCATTTCCTGTCTTAATGCTAAAACCATCAAATAAGGTGGTGGCAACAATTTTATATCCCTCTTTGAAATTTAAAACACCAGTGCTCATGCTTGTTAAAAGATCCGTTTGAAAAATAAATGCAAATACAATTCCTAGAATTGTTGCAACAACCAGTGCCGGAAGTGCAGGAACTTTTAAAATAATCATTACAAAAACTCCAAGAGGAATAAGTAAAAGCAGCGGAGTAATATTAAAGTTTTTTGTTAAAATTTCGGCAATTGCATTTACGTTATCACCAGTAATTGTTTCTCCATGATAAAATGCTCCAAGGATTGCAAAACCAATAATTGCGATTATTATTGCAGGAGTTGTTGTATACATCATATGTCTTATATGTGTAAAAATATCTGTGCCGGCCATTGCAGGTGCGAGATTTGTTGTATCAGACAAGGGCGACATCTTATCTCCAAAATACGCGCCAGAAATAATTGCTCCTGCAACCATTTCGACTGGAATATTTAATGCCTGGCCAATTCCGATTAAAGCAATTCCGATTGTTCCGGTAGTTGACCAACTACTTCCTGTTGATAAAGAAACAATCGCACATACGATACACGTTAAAGGTAAAAAGACAATTGGATGAATTAAAATTAATCCGTAGTAAATAATTCCAGGAACAATACCACTTAGTATCCAAGAACCAATAATTGTTCCAACAACAAACAAAATAGTACAGGCTTGAAGAGATAAAGAGATCGATTTTATTATTTGTCCTTCAAGATTTTTATAAGGAATTTTATATTTTAAGACTCCAATTAAAAGAGCAACAAATGCAGAAAAAAATAGGGCCAGTTGATTTGGGCCAGATGTCGCGGAGTCACCATAAATCCACATGTTAATTACAATTAAGGTCATTAAAAAAAGTACAGGAATTAGGGATACAAAAAAAGATGGTGTCTGTAAGTTAGTTGGTTGATTTGACACTAGGACCTCCTAAAAAAAATTGAGACAATATAAAAATTTTAGGTGATTAAGAAAAAAAAGTATAACTATTTGTTTTAATGGCATTTTTATAAATAAAAGAAAAAATAGTTAAAGAATATATAAAAAATAGCCGACAAGAATGGTCATGAATTTTAAAGCAATTAATAAAATCTCTCTCTTATTTTTTATCACGGTGATAAATTCGTCTTGTTTGAATTTAAGCAGTATTACAAGTGCGGCCGCTGTAAAAATTGATGATGTTAATTACACTCGTATTATGTCTAGAACTCCAGAACTTTCATATGCCGTAACAGATAATTGTATTATGAATGCAGGTAATCCACATTCTATAACCGTAATTGATCCGGCCAGTAGCGGCTATCACATTCGTTGGTACATAGATGGAATAGAGTATCCGCACAGTTATGATGAATTAAGTTTTGATCCGAATCAAGAAACTATTCTTACAGGTGAGCATGTTATCACTGCAAGTTTGTTTAATGTTTATAATTCACAGGTGATCGATGTTACAAACTGGTATATTACACTAAGTGATGATTGTAATTAGTAGTCTAAATTTTATAAAAGAGAGTTAATACGGCCGTTTGAGAGTTTAAGTGCAAGATAGTTTTTGTTTTAAATGTTTTATAAGTGCCAATTTCATAAAAAAAATGATCTGAAAGATTCTGTTTAAAAGCTCCACCAATTAAGTAAAATGATTTTGTTACAGGAGAGGTTAGTTTAGATAGCTCTGCTTTACATGTTAAGAAAGTTGTTTGATTTAAACTATATTGTGCAGAGATTGTTGTACTTATAAATCGTATCGCTTGTTCTGAATAAAATTCCAAATAGTGTCTATAACTAATTGCATAATTAAATAATAGTTTATTCGTAAATATGTAATCTGATTTTATGCTTAAAAATATAGGATAGAGAAGTCCGTAGTGATTTGTTGTTGCAGGTTCAAGACCTGTTCCAAATTCAAAATTATACTTTTTAAAATATAAGGAAAGAGTATCTACTCTTATATTATTTTTTTTGATCTCGGTCATAATACCTGGGCCATAGAGTAGTTTTTTTGTAGAGGTTTTGTGTTTTATTCCTCCATTAAAATATATTGTATTCGCATAAATGGTTATAGGTAAAAATAGTAAGAAGATATATAAAATTTTAAAAAGAAATTTCAAGAACAGCTCCTAAAGATACTCCGATGGTGTTGTTGATAATATCACTACGAGATAACCCATCTGGGTCGTATACAAATTCTTTTGCAATACCGATAAGAGTAAAAAACAGTGCATTGTAAAGTACTCTTTGAGTTGTTGTCAGAGACGATATGCCAAAAATTTTTTTAACGGCATGTTGTTCTAGTAATCGATTCCCAATAAAATTAAGAGTCAAAAATGTTGCAATATGAGTTCTCGAGCTTTCCCTTTGGAAATCGTATGGGTCATCTTGAATTTTAAATCGTGATCGACAGGTTTGGTTTTTTTCACATGAAGAAGCGTATACTGTCTGTAGCGAAACAACGTAGAAAGTGATAAATATAATAAGAAAAAGTGTTCTTTTCATGCTTGTAGTTTTTTTTAAAAAAATGGTTTTATCTTACGGTAAGAATAACTGTACTATTATTTAAAAGTAAAGCCATGGCAATAGGACAAAAAGTTATATGTTTTATAAAAAATTAACCATTCAGTTTTTGTTTTTACTCATTTTTGTTTTAGGAACAATTTTTTTTGTCGGCCATAGAGTAAATATGTTACTTAGCAATATTCAAGAAGAGCTTTCAAAAATAGGTCTTGAGCATACACAGGTTCCAGACAAGGCCTTTAACTTGAAATTAAAGCTATTTAACTATTATTCCTTAATCTATCAAGAATCAAAGGAACAAGGTGCTTTAAAAAAACAAGCAGCTGTCGTGTCAAAAGGTATTGAGGATTTTGTTCATGAAATAAAAAAAGAGTTGCCGTTCAAGGAATCTGCAGCAAAAAAGATTTTGGTTTTATGGAATGAACTGCAGGAAGTCGCGACTGTTTTTATAGATTGCAACATAAAAAGATCTATTTTAAAAAAACAAAAAAATGAAACTAGTATAAGTGCTTTTAAAATGGCCGGAGAGAATCCTCATAAAAAAAACATTTTAACCAATAAGGAGTTAACGGCACTACTTCCTGATAATTTTAATGACTATGCTCAAAGAATAACAATTCTTAATAAAATTAAAGATTTTTTTCAGGTACATGCCTTTAAAACTCATGACTGGGAAAAAATGAAAGTTATTTTGGATTTAGAGTTTTATTTGCATCATCTTTTGCAAGAAGATGATTTGGGTTTAAATGATGCTAGCTTTTTAGAGCAAAAGAATAATTTTTATCAAACGCTAAAACTGTATGAAGAATTTGATCTTTTACCAATAGAAAAATATTGGCAAGAGTCTTTAAAAAAACAAATGGCAGTATATTTTAAAGACCGTGATGATCTTTTTGCGCTAAATAAGAAAAGAGAAGATGTTGTTTTGAAAATAGAATCACTTTGGCATAAAATAGGAGATCTATTTTCACAAGATATTTTTTTACTGTTTGAAAATCAAAGAGAGAAAATAAAAGAGAATGTAGTAATTTTAAAAGAGCAGTATAATAAATTGGTTTTGTCGTTGTTTCTTTCTTTGTTAGTTATCTTTTGTCTTTTCACCTTGATCGTTTGGCGACATTTTATAAGGCCTGTTATAATTTTAACAAATACCGTAAAAAGAATTTCTATAAATGGGCCAGGAGAGCAAGTAGAGTTAAAAGTTTTTGGCGAGTTAAATGATTTGATTGTTTCTGTAAATCAAATGTCTCAAAAATTAAAAGAGATGTTTAAAGAACAAGAAGATGTATTACGAAAGGTTTATAAAAATTCAAAAATGGCGTCTCTTGGAGAACTTGCTGCAGAGGTTGCTCATGAAATTAATAATCCTCTTTCTGCAATTAGATTATCTGTAGATGATTTAGAAAAGGAGTTGTTAGATAAGTCTTTGGTTATTCCGGAATCTCAAAAAGAGTTTGAGATTCTAAGAGATAATATTAATAGAATTGGATGCATAACAAAAGACTTAAGAAGTTATGCTCATGACAATGAAGATTGGGATGAAAACGTTGATGTTTGTTACTGTATTGACAAATCTTTAGGCCTATTTGAGCGTGCATTACAAAATGAAGGTATTAAGGTTAAATTATTAATTAAATCACAGATTGAGATTCGAGGAAATAATGCAAGATTTCAGCAGGCAATTATAAACGTTTTATCAAATGCAAAAGATGCAGTAAAATATTCAAAGGTCAAAGAAATTCAAATTACGACAACAAGTTCCAATAATAGTCATATTATTGCTATTTCAGATTCAGGGTGTGGGATTTCTAAAGAGATTTTACCTAAAATTTTTGAACCTTTTGTTTCTACAAAAAAAGTTGGAGAGGGAGTTGGTCTTGGAATGTTTATAGTTCACACGGTAATCAAAAAAATGAGTGGTGAAGTTAAGATAGAATCATCTCTAGAGAAGGGGAGTACTGTGTCATTTATTTTTTGATGTTGATTAGTTTTATGAAGTTGCGTAACTCATCTTTGTTTTTTACAAAAGTTTTTTGAAAAATGTTGTAAAGATGATTCTTAACAGTTCCTATTGAAATATTTAAAATATTTGCAATTCCCTCATTTGTTTGATTTTTTAAAACTTCTTCGACAACTTCAATTTCTCTTGATGATAGATGTTGAATTGTTAGCAGTTGTTCTTTTGTGTTTTCATATAAAATAAAACTTTCTTTTAAGTTTTCTATTTGTTCTTCTGTTTCAATTTGAGTTCGACATTTTTTTAAAGCATCAACAATGTCTGTTCGGCTTGCTGGCTTTTGCAAGAAGAAAGTTAGACCTAGATTTACGGCCGTAATTGCCGTATTTAAATCAGCATAGGCAGTGATTAGAATAATAGGTATTTTTGGATTACTTTGTCGTAGCGATTTTATCCAGTTAATTGCTGTGCCATCAGGCAATTTGTTATCGCTCATTATAGAGTCAATAATTTCTTTTTTTAGCAGGATTGATGCCGATTCTAGTGATGTCGCATAAAAAACTTCTTCAAAAATATCTTTAGCGTATTTTACATACTTATCGCATAAATCCTTTTCATCTTCGATTATTAAAATTGATCTATTCATATTGTTGTACCACTAATATTTTTATTTTCAATACGGGCCATAACTTTTTGGCACATGCTTTTTTTATAAAACGAACTTATTTTCTATGTATCAAATAATGGAGGTATTGTATGCAGCAAATTTTTAAATTATTTAGTCTTATAATTATGCTTTTTATTATTTCAACCGTTCAAGCAGAATCTAATTTTTTAGGTCACCTATCTGTTACGGCTTCTCCTGAAATCCGATTTTTTGATACAGGTGTCAGTAATAAAAATGGTTATGGTGCAGGCCTTAATACCACATTGGGGCTTCGGGGAAAAAGTTTTGGAGTATCTCTTTTAGGACAGCTCTCTGTAGGTCAAACAGATGGTCTAAAGCATGAGTTTGATGGCCAAGTTGTGACAGGTGATTTTTTATATTCTAGCAGTAGTGCTGGTATTATTTTTGAATGGTTTAAGAGGGCCGATAATAACAATATCTTTGGAATTTTTATCGGTCCAGAGTATCGAAGTATTGACTTTGATGCGAAAAGATCATCTTCAAATATTTATGATGGATTAGGAAAATCATTTGATGTTGATTATTCCGGATATGGATTTCGTACGGGTGTTAGTTATGATGTAAAATCAAATAGCAAAGTGTTTGATCATGTAAGCTATAAACTAACTTATGGATATGCCAATCTAAAAAAACTTGATGCGGAGTGGTCGCTTAATGGTAATGATTTTGACTATAAAGGACCAAGTAGGCACAAACTAACAGAGCAATCAATTCTTTTTGAAATCGGTTTTTCATTATCTGATAAAATTGCGACAGCAGGCAGCGCTGTTTATAACAAATCAAAAGATATCGCATCAGACATTAGATCCTCTGTAAATACCAAAAAGAATAATTAAAAAATGTTTAAGCATTTACTTGTAATTTTATCTATTCTTTTTGTTGATTTACATACTGTAGTTGCTTCTGAATCAGGGGCCAGATCAAAATCAATAAGTGCAGATGCTTTGGATGTATGGCATCAATCCAAGGATGGTTTTTTTAATCAAGCACCAAGTACAGATAATATTTTTTATTGGATCGGTGGTTCTTTGATGATTTTTTACTCTTTTGCGTTTGATAACAAGGTTTCAGGTAAAGTAAGAAAACGTGATTATTCTGATAAATACACAAAGGCCATAAGTGGTAGCTCTATTGCTTTTAATTTTCCTATTGTTCCATTTGCTGCCTATTATGTTGGTAAAAATAATTCAGATCAAAAAATGGTTGATTTTTCCAAAGAGTATTTAGCATCATTGGCCGTTGTTTTAATTGAAACGAATTTAATTAGTGCAATTCCAATTCATACAAGACCAATGCCTGAAAATGCGACTTTTTGGGAAAAAAATTTTAGATATGAATCATCTTTTCCTTCGGGGCATGTTGCAGGATACTCCGTTCTTGCAATGAATTTAGAGAATCACTACGGTTTTAAAAGAGCAATTTTACCATATGTTTTAGCATTAATTACTTCGTATGAAAGAGTTGTTAGTAGCAAACATTATCTCTCTGATGTTACCGCAACATGGTTTCTATCGCTCATGGCAACGCGTAGTATTTATCAAGTAAGTAAGAATATTAGACAACAAAAAACGACAAAATATGATATAGGAGTTATGAAAAATGGCGATAAATTAGGGGTTAATTTCAAAATGGTGTGGTAATACCAGATATGATATTTAATCATTTAAACTAGCATGGTCTTTTTTAATTCCTCTGCTTTTTCTTTGTTTATAAAAAGTTCAACAATCGCTAAAGCAAACTCAAAGGTTGTACCAGGCCCTCTTGATGTTATAAAATTATCATCAATAACAACTCGATCTGTTTTATAATTAACACCTTCCATCATATCAGTTGTCGCAGGATGTGATGTCATTTTTTTATTTTGTGCAACTTGGGCCTTTACAAAAACGTGCGGGGCCGCACAAATTGCTGCCAGGTATTTTTTTTCTTTATTTAATTCTTTAATGATATTTAATAACTTTTCATTTTTTGCCATACTTAAAGTTCCCCCCATTCCTCCGGGTAGCAATAACATATCGCATGTTTTAATGTCGAAATCGTTTAAGGTTATATCTGGAATAATTTGTATATTGTGTGCTCCTAATACGGCATCTCTAGTTGTTTTGAGACTGACCGTTACTACGTTTAAGTCGGCCCTCTTTAAGACATCAACTGAAATAATAAACTCCATCTCTTCAAATCCATCTGCAAGAATTACATAGATATTTTTCATAGATTTTTTCCCCTTTAAACTCAGACAATGAATTGGTATTATCTCACAATGAAATTAATATTAATAAGACCACCAATTTGCGATTATTATGACACAGAGATAAGGCATATGCCAATTGGTCTGGGTTATTTAAAAAAAGCTTTGCATTTAAAAATTCCAACATTAGACGTGAAAATTTTTGATGCTCAACATGGCCATGGTAAGCATACAGTAGCGTTGCCCAAACAGTTTAATTATTTAAAAGATCACTATATAGCAGGTAACAAGAGTGTGATTTCTAGTTTCGGTGCATACTTTTATTTTGGTATGCCTATTCTTAAGATAATTTCATATTTAAAGGAGGAACGTCCTGATTTTATCGGTGTTTCTTTAATGTTTACGCCATATTATTTAGAAGCTTTATCACTTATAAATGGTATTAAAAAAGAGCTAGATATTCCAATCATTGTCGGAGGGCATCACGCGAGTGCAGATGCTTTAAATCTGATAAAGAATCCAGATATTGATTTTGTCATTATAGGAGAAGCTGAGCGAGCGATTACTGAGCTTATGTTAGAATTAATGAAGGAGAAGTCTTTAAGGGATTTTTCTCAAGTTTCATCTCTTGTTTGGAAAAGCAAAGAAAATATTATTGTAAACGATATTGCACAAAATTATGATCTAAATTATTTGCAGGCACCACTTCTTAGTGATTTTAAAGCAACAGATTACATGTATAAAGATCGGCCAATAACAATGCTTGTTACTTCTAGGTCTTGTCCCATGAAATGTTCATTTTGTATGGTGCACACGACATTTGGTAAAGATTATAAAAAAAGAGCTGTAGAAAATATTATTTTAGAAATGAGAGAACGATATGCTCAAGGGATAAGAGTTTTTGATTTTGAAGACGATAATTTAACTTTTGATCGAGAGTGGTTTTTAGAATTATGTCAATCCATTATTGATGAGTCTTTTTGTGATATAACTCTGGTGGCGATGAATGGTATCAGTTACATCAATCTAGATCAAGAAGTGTTACGCTTAATGAAAATGGCCGGTTTTTTAGAATTAAATCTTTCGTTAGTGACGACAAACTACGATATTGCAAAAAAGATGAATCGTTTTTTATCTTTAGAAAAATTTCAAGAAGTTGTATTTTGTGCCAATGACTTGGGATTTAAAATTGTTTCTTATTTGATTATCGGTCTTCCTGGCGAAACAAGAGGTTCTATTTTAAATACACTGGTTTACTTAACAAAATTGCCCGTTAAGATTGGTGCAAGTATTTTTTATCTTCCGATTGGTGCACCAATGGCCAAAGAATTATCTTTTGGGTTTGATGATTTTATTTTTGCAAGATCATCAGCTCTTTGTGATAAATTTGGTGAGCTTTCAATAAATGAGTTACACTCTTTTTTTGTTTTGGCCCGTTTAATTAACTACTGCAAAAATATTGTAAATGATGATGATCTTTTTAGCATACAACCGTTTATGCCAGATGAGATTAAATTGCTCATACAAACACATAAGCTATATTACAATTTAAAAAACCAAAAAAAAGAGGCCATATTTTTTGACTCAAGTTTGCTAGAAGAATTTTTTAGTTTGCTGACGCCAGCATCAAAATCTCTTTAATTTCTTTTTCAAAGATATTCTTTTTTTCTCCAAGAGGTAGTATCCCATGACGTTTGATACTTGTAATGACCTCATCAATTGCTGTTTTATTTAAATTTACTTCTGCTAAGCTTGTTGGCAGATTGAGTGTTATAAAAAAATCTTTAATTTTTACTACTGCATTTGTTGCTAATTCTTCTTGATTTTTGCCTTCAAGCTTTAAAACATTTTTAGCGTATTGTGCAAGTCTTAACTTTTTTTGAGAGAAAAGATATTTTAAAAGTGAAGGATAAATTATAGTAAGAGTTTTTCCGTGTGGGATTTCAAAAAGTGCTGTTAGTTCATGACCGATTCGATGAGTGCTCCAATCTTGAATAATCCCTGCTCCGATAAGGCCATTAAATGCTTGTGAGGCGCACCACATAATTGTTTTTCCAATTTCAGAATCGCTTGGGTCGTTTAAATATTTGGGCCCAAAATGAATTAAGGTTTCAAGAATTGCTTCGGCCATTTTTTCTTGTAGGGGAGTGCTTGTAGATTGAACCATGTATTGTTCCATCACATGCATAAATATGTCTGCAATGCCACATGCCATTTGATCTTTTGAAAGAGATTTTAAAGAGATTGGATCTAAAATAGAAAACTTTGGAAAAATGTAAGGAGAATAGAGAGATCTTTTTTCTTTTGTTTGATACTTGCTGATGACGGCAACAGAGTTCATTTCAGACCCAGTCGCTGGAAGCGTTAAAACTACACCAATGGGGATTGATGACTGGGGTCTTTCCTTAGAGCTCATAAAATCCCATGGGTCTCCAGCGTAGGGAATTGCAACGGATATAAACTTTGAAGCATCAATGACAGACCCGCCTCCAACAGCAAGCAGAAACGATACATTATTTTCTCTTGCTCTATCTCTTGCTTTTAATAACTGTTCATAGCTTGGGTTTGGAAGAATACCATCAAACTCTATTATTTTATGTTTTGCTAATGCTTTTTTTATCTCTTCATAGACCCCATTCTTTTTAATGCTGCCACTACCATAAAGAAGCATTATTTTTTCGCTTAAAGGAATCTCTTTTTCTATTTTTTTTATGGTATCATTTCCTAGAATTATTTTAACAGGATTAAAAAATTCAAAATTATTCATAAAATCCTCGGGGAAAAAGGAATATAATAAAATGCAAAAACTAAATCCTCATCGTAGTAATAGTTCGCACAATTTTAGCGTGTTATATGAAATAAAAAAAGGGCCCAATTCTCTTAGTGTTAATTTTTTGGTTAAAAATCTTTTAAAGAAATGGAATGTCGATCATTCATTTAGTACTACTGATTATAATAATTTAGGTTTGTGGAATTTTGATGTAGTAGAAGTTTTTTTAAAAGAGATTGATACACGGCAAGAAACAAATGAGTTCAACTATACTGAGTTTGAATTTTCTCCATTAAATCAGATATTGTGTCTTGAGATAATTAGGCCACGAGAAGAATTTTTTATAAGAAGTGATATTATTTTAAAATCTAAATCTAGCTATACCACAGATGAATGGCACTTGCAGACAGAAATCCCAATAAAAACTGAAAAACAGTACAAAGGATCTCTATTTGCGGCGCTGGGGCCTTTAGGCATGAGAGAATATTTTGCGATAAAACCCAATCAAGATTTTAAACCAGATTTTCATCAACCAAATAACTTTATTAGTTTTGAGTAATTTACAGTTTTTATGATTCTGGGTAAAAAAATTACTCAAAAATTTAGGGCAGATACTAGGAAAACAATGGTGCCCGAGTGACCGACTTTCGCACATCCTGTGCACGTCGGCATACAAAGCATCCTGCTTATAAGCTGTACGACTGTACAGCGCAGCGATGGGCATCCTGAAGTTTGACAACGTAGATGCCCTAAAGTTTTGAGTAATTCCAGTTTTTAGGATTCTGGGTAAAAGTTACTAAAATCAATATGCCCAGTAATTATAGAAGTTAAAAAGCAAGCCGCAAAAAAGATGGCCCCTTCATAGATGCCATATCCAACTTTTGGAATATCATCCTTTGTAAATTTGGTGGTGCTTGTAAGAATGTCACTTTGCAAGTCATCTTGAATTCTAAAAATAATCATGAGACCTTTTTTAAAAATTGGGAAAATAATAATAGATAACAAAAGATTCAGTATGGATTCGATTGCGTAGTTGCCGATACTATCTATTTCATGATGAAGCGAAGAAGAAATTAAAAAACACCAGCCACCAAAAAAACCAGCATAAGAAAATCCGACGGCAAGACTTTTTTGAATCATTAATCGAGTAAATGGAAGTTTTGAAAAAAATGTGTATGTTTTTGAAGCTATACCGATTAATACCATAATGAAAAGCCATAAAAAGAGCATTAAAACAAGAGAGTTCTCCGAGAGTGTGATAATATTTTTTAAAAGATATCCTGTGCCAATTGCAATGGAAAAAGATGTAATCGAGTATGCAAAATTTTTCCGTTTTATAACCTCGTCGTTGTATTCAAAATTATTTAAAATAATACTTTCTAGTACAAATAAAGAGGCGAGATAGATTGCAAACATCAAAGAAGCGTTGATTAAAAAATCAATAAGAGCAACGATGATTCCTTTATCTAGTGAAAAAAATAGTTCTGAATAAACTAATCCAATCCCGATTAGTCTGGCAAAAAGATGAAGCGTGTCGGATGAATTTTTTGAAGGATATATTTTTTTTAGAAGCTGAATTCTTGATGATGGATAGAAAATAACGTGAGCATAGCGATAAAGAATTAAGATTAAGCATATAAATATCGTGAGAATAATTCGTATTAATAATCTATCTATCATTTCATTCATTGCTTATATCCTTCTGCGTGGTAGATATTCTTAAAAATTTTTTAATGTGTTCTTTTAGGTTAAACTTTTCTTTACTCTTTAAAATACGATCTTTTAAAATTCCAACTTTTGTAACTTCTCCAGAGGTTCCAAAAATTGCACTTGGGCCATAGTAAGCTTGATTATTTTCAAGATGAATCATGAGTTCTTTGTAGAATTCAAAAGAGGGTCTAAATTCTCCCCAGCCTAAGTGTTTATAAAAATGTTGATATACGTGGTGGAATTGCCACACTTTTGTTCCAGAATTTTCCATTACCCAGTTTCCATATGCAGAGTTGTTTAAAAAAATAGAGCCAGGAGGCAGGGGAACTAATTGTTCTGAATTTTCTTTATCATCTCGACTGTAGAGAGACATTCCGAGGTTTTGTTGATTTGATTTCCAAAATTTCGAGGATGTTCTAAAAACTTTGTATTCAGGAAGTTTAAAGGGATAAACTAATCTATATTTTTGATAGTATGTTTTGACCAAAAGACCTGTTTTAAATTGATCGACTAAAATTGCAGTCATTGCCCCAGAATTGCTTTCCGTTTTTTGTTGATTAAAAAAGTATGGTAATGCGGCTCCGTTTAATAAATAAGGTGCATTAGTTGGATTTGAATAAAAAAATGCAGATCCGCCAAGGAAAATAAGGATTAATAAAATATAAAGAGAAATTCTATTCATTAGCTACAGCGTACCTTTATTACATAAAGTTTTTTTATAGATTATATTTTATGAGAGAATATATGGCATTGGCAAAAGATATATGTTTATAAAGAGAAAAAAGTATTTCTAGTTTTTTTAAAAAGAGATATCCTAAGGCTATAAAATCCGTAAAGATAATGATGGAGATTGATCTTTTATGAAAAATATAACTTTATTAATTATTTTAAGTTTGATGTTATTGCCTCTTTTATTGCTGGCCCAAGATGAAGAATTTGAACCACCACCACCAATTGAAAATGATTTTTTAGTTGATCCTCCACCTCCTACACCAGCACCGCAAGAATCAGAATTGCAAGATCCTGCGACTGTTCCAACAGTATGGGGCGTTGGCATTGAGAATGATTCTGAAGAATATTTAGATTCTGAAGAATAGTTTATTGAGAAATTTCATATCTTTTTGTTTGTTTACCTGAATGATTATTTAATGCAACTTCAGCGAGGTTATTACCTGTTAGTTCTTTGATTTGAGCATTTATTATACTATAGCTGTTATGTAGATTTGTTAGTAGCTTTTCTTGTAAAGCAGAAGTGTGGCGATTAATTAATTCTTTCATTTGTGATTCATGCTCTAATTTCATTCTTTGAAAGATTGCCTTATCATTTTGTAATTTGCTTTGTTGGGTCTTAATTAGTTTTTCGAGAGATGTTCTTTCTTGTTTATGCTTTTCTATTTCTAAGGCATATGTTTTGCACATTTTTTTATAGTGAATTGCCTGCTTGATTGTTGCCCTTAATCTGATAGTTTGATTCTCTTGTACTTTTTTAAAATTAATTGCAGTGGATTGCTGATTTGTTAATTCTTCTTTGGTGATTGTAAGTAATTTCTTCATCTCTTTGGAGTAGTTAGATATTTTTTTTGCATACTCTTTCCAGTAATTTAAATCCTCTCTCGTTTGTGTCGCTAGATTTTGATCTTCAATGAGTTGATTTTGTAGTGTTCTAACTTGGCTTTTATAAAATTCATTTTCCATTTGAGATTGTTTTAATTCAAAAAGAAGTTTTTCTTCTTTTTCGATAATACATTGTTCTTTTTCTTTCATGCATTCTAACGTTTTCTTGTTGTTGTTTAGCTCAATGAGTAGATTTTCAACATTTTCTCGAACATTGTGCAATTCAATTTTGGCACTATCGGCTGCAGTCTTATATGATTTTTTTTCATGATTTATTTTCTCTAAATCACTTTCTAGTTTCGTTTGTTCAATTAAAAGAAGCTGTAAATCTAGTTTGTTTCTTGCGAGCAACGAATCATTTTTTACTAGCAATTCTTGTTTTATCGTTAGTTCTTTTTTGACATCATTTAGATTTAAGCGAGATGTTTCTAAAAGATTTGTGGCCTGAAGCAGTTCTATACTCAAGTCATTTATTTTAGACTCTTGCATTTTTACTTTTTCATTTAAAATATTAACGTTTTCTTCATGTTTTATTAGCAAATCTTGTTTTAAATTTAACTCTTGCTTTAATTGATTAAGATTATTCTCAGAGGCTTCTAAGAGATTTGTTTTTTGTTGCAATTCTATGGTTAAATTATTTATCTGGGACTCAAAAGATTTGATTTTTTCACTTAGTAGATTATTATTTGTACTATTGTTAAAAGAGACATCTTCACATGTTTTCTTATAAAGATTAATTTCTTCCTCGCGAGCATCCCAAAGACCTTTTAAAATCGCATATAAATTTTCATTTGCCCCATATAAGTTCAAAAGATTATGGTTAACGCTTACAAACTCGTGAAAACTTTTATAAATTTTTTTACTCATGCCATCTCCTCGACGCAATTACAGCTATACTAATAATTGTAGCTCTTTATCGCTTTTGGGTGATAGGTGGAGATTTTTGCCTAGGTTATATTCCGAGGGGGGATTTAAGGTTTATACTGCCTCAGTTGTCAGAGCTAGTCGCTTTAAGGCCTCTTCTCTCATCCGAAGAGTGATTGTGTCTTGGGCCCATTTTAAAAGATGTTTACAAAAAAAGTCATCAAATCCCAAACAGTGTGCCGCATATGTTAAGTAGCTAATTTCATTTTTATTGAGCTTTACTTGTCTGTAATTGGCCATAGATATTCTTGCAAGATTAACAATTATTTTAAAACAATGCACACGAGGAACATTATGAAGCTTTTCTAGCTTTGGTAAGCGACGTATTTTAACCATGTCCATCATTTTTTTTACTTCATCTTTATCATTCATAAATCGGATTGCAGTCTCTAAAAACTCTAATTCTTCTTTATCTACAACACCGTCTGCACACACCATTCCTGCAATGGCAAAAGCAAACCACTTCCTTGCGTGAACGTTTAATTCTTGCACAAAGGTTTCATCAATACTGTCTTGTTCTTTATTTAGTAAAGACATCAAAGAATCCTTTTTTTGTTAAGATTTATATTGAGGTGGAATGGTTTTTGATTTTTCCATAAGAGCTATTGCATATCTTTTTGCTTTTTGATGCATCTCCCCCCAATTTATAACTTCTCCTATAAAAGTAGAATCAAATCCAAGGCGAGAGCCAATCTCTTTTAGTGTTTGTTGCTCGTGTTCCCCCATGGAATCAGAAGTTGTTGCCATGGCAACATCAGTAATTAATCGAATAATTTTAAATGCCAATATCCTATCAGCAATTTTAAAACATGGAAGTTTTGGAAGTTTATTTGCTTTAACAGAGCGAACCAATAAATTTATGTCATTTGGATCATCTAAAAAATCAATTGCTTGACTTAAAAATTTTAACTCTTCTTCTGCAACAACTCCATCGGCACAAATCATTGTTGCTACTGCATATGCGAGCCATTTCTTTTCATCTTTATTTAAGTTTGAGATAAATGCATCGTTGTGTTCAAAGATTGTCATAATTAAGATCTCTCTTCTTGCAAAAAATAAGTATGTAATACACCAATTTTACTTGAAATAAAAAAAAAAGAGAAAGGGGGAAATAATGTGCCGCTAAAACATTAACGGCACACTAAAACGGTATGATATTTTATCCGACTACGATTCCATGTAATTTCTTTCTTTGTACTTATAGGCCATAATAATAAACACAACAGAGACCGCAAGCATTAATACTGTAAAGAACATGAAAAAATCACCGCCTTGAAATTTATTAACTTCTGCAACGTATGCAGTAATAAGATTTCCAAAAAAGACGGTTAAAAGCCAAAGACTCATGATTGTTGATTTCATTGAGCGAGGTGCTTGAGTGTATGCGAACTCAAGTCCTGTTATCGAAATTAAAACTTCTGCAATAGTTATTGTTAAAAAAGGAAAAAATTGCCACGCAACATTTAGAATAATTCCTTTATCTAAAAAATATTGAATGACTGCTACTTGTAAAAAAGAAAAAGCCGCAATAAGCATTCCAGCGGACATCTTTCTTAGTGGAGTAAAACTGATTCCTAACTTTTCAATTCCTGGATAAATCCATTTGGTCGTGATTGGAATTAATATCATAACCATAATAGGATTTAGGGCCGGAATTTGGCTTGGTAAAAGATCCATTCCTAAAAAGTTAAGATTCATCTCTTTGGCCTGCAAAATCCAAGTTGAACCATGCTGATCAAATAGTGCCCAAAAAATAGAAACTGTTAGAAAAATAGTGCTAATTCCAAACACCGCTTTGACCGCCTCGATATGTTCGTCGTTGTGATCTTTTTTGGCACCTTCAAAAAAATCTGCTCCGAATTTATAATTTTTTATTGCAGAAATTAGCACTGGCACAAAACCATGCTTGTCTGATTTTTTCGGGGGTACATGCACATAACTATCTTTTCCCCACCAAAAAATAACTGTTGCAATAAGCATTAATATTCCTGGTATACCAAATGCCACCTGTGGACCAAATTTTTCTAGTGTCCAGGGAGTAATTAATGTTGAAAAAAATGAACCAAAGTTAATCATAAAGTAGAAAATATTAAAGACTTCTCTCAGTAGATGTTGCTGGTCGCTTGAAAATTGATCACCTACGTTTGCAGAAACGCATGGCTTAATACCGCCAGACCCAATTGCTATTAAAGTAAGTCCTAGATACATTCCAAACTTACTAGATATAAACGCAATTGCAAAATTACCAATACAATAAACTAGCGATAGATAAAAAATTGTTTTGTATTTCCCCCAGATACGATCAGAAATATATGCCCCAACAATTGGTAGTAAATATACAGCAGCAGCAAAAAGGTGATAAATGGATGTTGCATCACTTTTATCAATCATCAAATGCTGTACCATATAGATAACTAAAATTGAGCGCATGCCGTAATAACTGTAACGTTCAGCGGCCTCATTTCCGATAATGTATTTCATCTGGATCGGATAGCGTCCTAAAAACATAGATTCTCCTAATTGTTGGATTGGTTATTATAAATGTTTTGCCAAAGGGCATTTAACCTATTTTTTATATTTTCTTCTTTTCCTATTGATGTTGGCCTAAAAAAAAGTGGAATCTCTTTTGGTAAATAATTTTGGGCCACAAAATGACCTTGATGACTATGCGGATAATCATACTTTATATTATGAGATGGAGAGGGAAAATTTTTTAAATGTTCTGGAACTTCTATTGTAGAATGATTTTTTACATACTCTAATGCTTCATCTATTGCTAAATACGAAGCATTACTTTTTACCGTGGATGAAAGATAGATCGTAACTTGAGAAAGAATTATTCTGGCCTCAGGCATGCCGATATTTTTTATTGCATTCATTCCAGATACGGCCAAATTTAATGCAGAAGGATCTGCATTTCCAATGTCTTCAGATGCAAGAATTACAAGTCTTCTAGCAATAAAAAAAGGATCTTCTCCTCCATCGAGCATAACCGCAAGCCATAAAATTGCAGCATTTGGATCGCTCCCTCTTATGCTTTTTATAAACGCAGAAATTACGTCGTAATGTCTGTTTTTGTCGCGATCATATTTTCGACCGCCTTCTGAAATTAGGGCCTGAAATTTATCGATATCTAAAGATTCATTTTTTTGTACAAATTCATTGAAATAAATTTCAAAAAAATTTAATGCTTTCCTTGCATCGCCATCTGAAAAATTTGCAATTATTAAAGAAACCTCACAGGGAATTTCAATTTGTAGCTTATCTGCTAATTTACTACAGATATGTAAAATATCTTGTTCGTTTAGTTTTTTTAATTCAACAATTTGTACTCGAGACAACAATGCTGGATTAATCGATACTTTTGGATTTTCAGTCGTTGCCCCAATTAGAGTAAAATCCTGCGCTTCAACATATGGCAACAAGGCATCTTGTTGTGCTTTATTAAAGCGATGAATTTCGTCGATAAAGATAACAGACTCAATATTTTCTTCTCTTTTTTTAATTAATGCCTCTTCGATCTTTTTTTTAAGATCAGAGACTCCTCCTAAAACTGGACTAAAAAGAATTGTCTCTTTATTGCTATTTTTTGCCATTAGATGTGCGAGTGTAGTTTTCCCACATCCTGGAGGCCCCCAAAGTATAACCGCTGGAAATTTATGGTATTTTAAAAATGGGTATCTTGAAAAAACGTTTATCTGACCAAAGAAATCATCCCAGGAGTCTGGCCTAAATCTATATGCAAACGGAGCACTTGAAGTCTTGTTTTGCATGCTAGCTTTCTTATTTTCTTGTGGGGCAAAAAGGGTCGTTTGTGACATATTTACCTTGCAGGATTTGACTTTAAATGCTTCTTATTTTAACTTTAACCGTTCACATTTTATTTTCATAAATTGTTGTGAGTTTATACAAGGCATTTGATACTTTTTCAATCTTTGTGTACCTTAAAGTGTGAATAATCAAAAATTAAAGGAGGTGAATTTTTATGGCAAAGGAGTCTTCAATTATTGTTACTATTGATGAAAGAAACGGTGTTGAGCGTTCATTGAAGAAGTTTAAAAGACTTTGCGAGTCTTTCGGTGTTATTAGAGAATATCGTAAGAGACAAGAGTATAAAAAACCTTCTGTTCGTTTAAAGGAAAAAGTTGCTTCAGCTGAAAAGCGAAGAAAGAAAACATCGGTAAAAGGTTACCGTGTTTCAAGATACTAGTTTCAAAAAACTAGCTTTTTAATTTTTTAGGGGGATCAATTATTTGATCCCCTTTTTTATAAACAGGATGTTTTGTATGCCGGCGAAGCGCAGGATGCGCGAGAGACGGCGATAAACAGGATGTTTTGTATGCCGGCGAAGCACGTGACGTGCGAGAGGCGGCGATAAGCTTATAGCGCTCGCTCTCTTTGCACAGGAATAAAATAAATCCTAGAAATAGCATTCCACAGATGTCTAATTTGTTCAAGATTTGTGGTAATTGCGGATGGATTTTTATGTCGTTTTGTCATTTGCATGTTAAATGTATTCCATGACATATTTAGTTCTTGAAATTGATCTATTAGAAATTTTTCATTTTGTTTTTCGATAACATAATTAGATAGAGGATTAATAAAAAAATTAATTAGTTGTTTAAAGTCTTCTTGTAAATGTTTGTCAAGGCTTGCAATAATGACAATATCACATTTAAGTATAAGCTCTTTTATTTTTTTTTCTCGAAGTGATTTGTCTGATTGTTTTTTTTTCTTGAAGTCCACTAGATCTTTGAGTAGCGATTCCACGGTGCTTTGAGCGTATAGCTCGACATCAATTTCTGCTTTAGTTGATGTAAGAAATTTTTCTTTTTGTGATTCTAAAATAGCGATAATGTCAGAGATCTTTTCTTTTTGTAGATCCATATTATCATTTATTTTTAACAAATTATTTATCTTTTGTTTTACTTCAAAATATTGTGGCGTACTGTTTGGCAGTTTTTGCAGTAAAGTTTCGTAGTTTGAAATGATTGCTTTTGTATTACTTATAACTTGAGTTAAAAATACAGGAGATGGTTTTAAACCCAATCCCTCTTGTGCAAGAGATTGGGACAAAAAAATAAAAATGAGGTGGGCAGTAATAAAGAGATTTTGTCTCATGCTTTTTTTATTGTTAAAACTAATTTTTGCCCATCAATATCATATGTTATGCCATCTGTTATCTGGTCATTCTTTTTTATCGATATAGCAAGAGTTTCTTTTGCTATATAATTAGTATGAGTAGATATTGCGTCTTCAATATCTTTGTCGCCTAAAAACTCAATTTGGACGCGATCTGAGACATTAAAATTTTGTTCTTTTCTATTTCTTTGAATGCGATTTACAATCTCTCTTGCCACACCTTCAAGCTCTAATTCTTTTGATAATGTTATATCCATGTCAATAGAAATAAAACGATTAGAGATTGCCTGTGTTCCAGGAAGGGCCTCTCTAAAAATTAAAATATCATCGCAGGCAAAAACCTCTTCTTCTATAGATAATTTGCCATTTTTCTCTAGTTCTTCTAGTTGATTTGGTGAAAGATTTTGAATTAGTTTGGTGAATTTTCCAAAATTTTTACCAAGTCTTTTCCCTAAAACAGGAGAGTTTGGTTTTGCATAAAGTTTAATAAATTTATTCTCATCACTAAAGTAGCAGACTTCTTTCACATTTAGTTCGTTTTTTATGTAGCTTTCAAGTTTTTGAATCTCTTTTAAAATAGTCTCATCTTTGTGGATGATGCTTAGTGTTT
This sequence comes from uncultured Bacteriovoracaceae bacterium, assembly GCA_964497525.1. Lineage (GTDB taxonomy): Bacteria > Bdellovibrionota > Bacteriovoracia > Bacteriovoracales > Bacteriovoracaceae > CAZCDT01. The sequence goes on along the minus strand of CAZCDT010000005.1, from coordinate 43,589 downwards.
TTAGAGGAGTTTTTACTTTTACTTGGATTTGATTTCTTTTTTGCCGGCCCATTAAAATAATTTGTTGCATTCTACCAACGGCATCCTCAAGTTTTGAATTAATCATTAAAGAATCTGGTTCAGGGTATTTCGCCAGATGCACAGAAAGTCCTAGATCTTTATCAAACTTTTTTAACTCTTGAAAAATATGTTCTGATAAAAACGGAGCAAATGGGGCCATTGCAATTGAGAGTTCTTTTATTGTTGTAAAAAGAGTTGAGTATGCGGCCATTTTATCATCATCTAAACCATCACCCCAAAAACGAGATCTATTTAATCTAATATACCAGTTTGTTAAGTCTTCAATAAAAGTAAATAATGCAGGAACAACATTATAGAGCCTGTATCCCTCCATCTCTTTGCTAATATTTGCTTTTAGAGTTTGAAGGTTTGATAAAATCCAGCGATCCATAATGTTATCACCAAGCTTAAAATTTTTAGAAACATTATAGTTATCGACTTGAGCGTAAGTTGCAAAAAACTTAAATGAATTATACCAAGGAAGAAGTGCTTTTCTTACCATTTCTTTAACGCCGCTATCGGCAAATCGTTGTTCTTCTGCACGAACTAAATTTGAATTGATAAGATAAAGTCTAAGAGCGTCGGCCCCGTACTCTTGCATTAAAACATCTGGAGCAGTGTAGTTTTTAAGCCGCTTGGACATTTTTTTGCCATCTTCGGCCATCACCATTCCATTAACGATTACATTTTTAAATGCTGGAGAATCAAATAAGGCAGTAGATAAAACTGTTAATGTATAAAACCATCCCCTTGTTTGATCCAGTCCTTCTGCAATATATTCCGCAGGAAAACCATCTTCAAAAGTTTTTTTATTTTCAAAAGGGTAGTGTTGTTGTGCATATGGCATAGATCCTGATTCAAACCAACAATCGAGCACGTCTTCTACACGATGATAAATACCTTCTTCATTTGGAAGAGCAAAAGTTATCGGGTCAACATGTTCTCTGTGTAAATCATCTAGTTTTATGTTTGTGGCCTTATATAACTCGTCTATCGAGCCAAAGCAGATACATTTTTTTGTTTTATCATTAATCCATACAGGAATTGGTGTTCCCCAAACTCTGTTTCTTGAAATTGCCCAATCTCTTGCTCCTTCAAGCCATTTGCCAAAACGGCCATTTTTTATATGAGATGGAACCCAATTAATTTGTTCATTTGATTTTAAAAGACGATCTCTTAGTCCTTCAACTTTTACATACCAAGAAGGGATGGCCTTATAAATTAGTGGAGTATCAGATCTTGGACAAAATGGATAGCTATGGACTAAAACAGATTGTTCATACAATAAATTGCGATCTTTTAGATTTTTAATTATCTGCTTGTCTGCATCTTTTACATAGATACCAGCAAAGTCTGAAACTTCGCTTGTAAATTTTCCCGCATCGTCAACAGGACAGGCCGACATATTTAGATGTGCTTCTTTTACGACGCGATTATCATCTTCTCCAAAAGATGGCGCGGTATGAACAATTCCTGTACCATCACCTGTTGTAACGTAATTATCGACAAGAATTTGAAATGCGCCATTACTTTCTAAATGAGAAAAATAATTAAACAATGGAACATATTTTTTCCCTTTTAATTGAGTGCCTTTAAATTGTTCAATAATTTTATATTTTCTTTTTTTACCATAAACTTCTGCGCGTTCTGCTGCCATGATGAGATAACAATTTTTTTCTTCATCGAGTAGTTTTACATAATCAACATCAGGGCCAACACATAACGCAAGATTTGATGGAAGAGTCCAAGGCGTTGTTGTCCATGCAGCGTAGTATGTATTTTTATCTTCTTGTGTTTGAAATAAAATTGTAATTGCCGGATCTTGAACATCTTGATAATTAGAGCCGGCCTCAAAGTTTGATAGAACAGTTCCAAGGGCCGTAGAAAATGGAACCACTTTTGTTCCCTGATAGATTAAATTTTTATCCCACAGTTGCTTAAAAACCCACCATACAGACTCCATAAAAGGTGTGTCCATGGTCTTATAGTCGTTTTTAAAGTCAACCCAGCGCCCAATCCTTGTAATAGTTTTTTCCCATTCACTGGTGTAGCGCTGAACAATCGACCTACATTCATCATTGTAGGCCTTAACACCAAGTTTTTTTACTGCTTCTTGGGCCGACATGCCAAGTTTTTTATCGATCTCATGTTCAATTGGTAGTCCATGACAATCCCAACCAAAGCGTCTAGAAACATATCTTCCTTTCATGGTAAAATACCTAGGAACAGCATCTTTAAGTGTTGCTGAAACCAAGTGTCCGTGATGAGGAAGACCTGTCGCAAATGGAGGGCCATCGTAGAAAATATACTCTTTACTATTTTTTGTTTGTTCTAAGCTTTTTTTAAAGATTTGATTTTTTTCCCAGAATTTTAAAATTTCAAGTTCGCTTTTAACGAATGAAAAATTCTCATTTAATACATTTTCAGAATCAACTTTCTCAGACATCTTTCTTCCTTTGAATTGGTTAACGAGTATCCTCAACACACTTTAGTTTTCAAGTAAGAAATTCTATCAGTTTTAATGCATTTCGGCCATGCAAAATCTAGATAGGATTGTTAGAAAGAGATTGGTATTACACAAAAACAAACCAGTGTACAAAGATTATACACTCTGTAATCTTTGGCATACTAAAGCAAATCTATCAATAATATATGGTATAAAAAGAAAGAATCTTTGCGTCAAATTAGGGGATAATTATGATTAGTAAAAAATGTTGTATTGCCATAATTTTATTTTTGCCACTATTTTTATCCTGCAATCAAGAGCAATCAAAAAAAAATTCTGACACTATCTTGATCGAGGTTAGTGAAGATCGGGATGTTGATCTATATAAAATGGCATGTGTCGACACGGTAAAAATAAGAAAGGAGAGGGTTGATAAAATAGTATCTTTAAAAAAAGAGATTTATAGCGTAGCAAATGAGAATCTTAATAAACGTAGTGACAAAATAAAACCAGAAGATGTAATGGCCATGATGATGAATTTTGCAACATCGACCAATATGTTTCAGCGCTCGCTTGCTTTAAACGAAGAAATTATAAAAGCGGCCCAAGAAAAGATGAGTGGTTTTGACAAAGATTTTGTTAGTGAAGAAATTGTATCGGAAATAAAAAAGTATGTAACATCTGCAATTGAAGATTCTTCTTTTTTGGATGAGAGTACAAAAAAACAGATGAAAGAGGTGATATTAAATGTCAAAGTTGGCAACTTTGATGAGTATGTAGAAAAAAATAACTTGAAAACAAATATGTTTTCTCAAGCATTTATGAACTACTGTGGTGCGGATGGACTTCTTGATAATGCCTTTGCAATGAAAACCAAAGAAGAATCTTATGTTCTAATTTGTCCAGGGTGGTTAATTAGCAATAATGAAGCTTCTTCAAAAAAAGATAAATTAGAAAAAATTTTTCATGTATTAGCGCATGAGATTTCTCATCATGTAGATTCTGAATCGTTTGCAACATCATATAATGTGTTAGTAAGTCACCATGTTATCAGTAGTGCAAACGAGTTGTCTTTGACAGATGAAGATAGTAAGTTATGTAAAGATGACGAAAAACAATGTGCCAAACTAAAAGTCTCTAGTCATTTATCAGAAATTGTTGCTGATTATTGGGCGCAGCGTGCAATATCATTATACTTAAGTGATAGAGCAAAAACCAAAAAGGATGATATTAGTTTCTATGTATCAAATTATATGGGAATTTGTGATAGTACAGATGATGGGATTCACCCATCAGATAAATTTAGAATTAATCAGCTTTTACAGACACTACCTTTTTAGAAACCATTTTCGCAACAAGGCGTAAACTTTTAAAAGCTTTTGCGGAACATACCTTAGCGATTGCATCGGTAGAGTATCGCTATAATGCGTATATCCAGAGTCTGGTTTGGGAATTATTTTTGGCATCTTCGGATAGCAATATTCAAAAAATTCTGGCATATCCATTAATTTTTTCCAGTCAGACATTCCTTTACACCAAATATCAGATGAGCGTCTAATTTTTCTTGATTGAATTAGCTGCCTAACTTGTAATGTAGAAAATGGACCGAGTAAGTGGCCATGAGCAAATACAAGCCATTTCTCTTCTGCTTGAGTTAGGTTGTTGATAAGTTCCATACTTGCTTCTTTTGGTGGAGGTGGAGGAACGTAGTGTTCTCTTTCATCAAATTCGTCAAATTCTCCGATAAATTCCCAATCCTTCATTCCTCTTTTAAATGCGTATATCGCTTTGGATAATTTTTTTTGATAAAAATAGTACATTATTTCCATTTGTGAATATGGGCCAAAAACAATTCCTGAAATGTTTAAAAAGTATTGTCGAAAGTGAACTTTTTGCATTTGTTTCATGAAATCTAATCCTTTTAGTCCAGTAAATTTAGATTTTTAAAAGTCAAAATTTTTTTATAAACATTGGTAATAATTGCCCCTTTCGGCTTTTGTAGAGAAAACTTTAGCTTTATGGCATACTTATAATTAGTGCCAGTGTGTTAAGAAATATTTATTTTTAGCATGGATAACAAATGGGAAGTTGAGAATGAATAAAATTATTGTGGTATTTTTAATCTTGCTACTTTCAACAAGCTGTTCTAGCTCAGGGAATCTTAAAGTAGTAAGTGATCCAGAAGGTGCGGAAGTTTTTGTACAAAGAGGTCTTTTAGCTCCGACAAAAGTTGGTGTAACCCCGTTAGATGTTAGTACATCATTAGTTCCTGATCTTTTTTTAGATGATGTTTCTGTAATTGTTAGAAAACCAGGACATGAAGTGCAATCAATTTTTATTCCAAAAACAAAAATGCAAACCAATGCAAATTTTAGTGTTAACTTAAAACCTTCAGAAGGCTCTTTGCAGTGTCAAAATCAAGGAAAAGAGATGCACGCTCTTGCATCCACAATAGGAAAAGCATTTCAACTTCTAATGAAAAAAGAGTATGTGGAAGCAGAAGTTTTTTTACTGCAGGCCACTACCAAGTATCCAAATATATCAGTTATCTATGATTTGCTCGGTAACTTATATTATCTAAAAAGAGACTTAGAAAAAGCACAAAAAAATTATCGCCGGTCTTTAGAAATTGATGGAAACAATGTTGAAACAGCAAAAATTTTAGAGAAATTAAGTAAAGGAATTTAAAGGTATTCTAGGAGAGTTGAGATGATTTACATATTGGGATTATTAGTAGCAAGTGGAGCGATGTTTTTATCGATTCATCACTTGGGACAGAGTCTGTTTAATTATTACGATGTTGTTGCGGCATCAATGGTGCTTGGTGGAACACTATCTGTTTTAATTATCATTATGCCTTGGAAATTGTATCGTGATATGAAAATGCTTCTTGGGCATATCCTATTTCCAAAATCTCTTGGAAGTAAAAAGTTTATTGAAACCTGTTTAGAATATATAAAAACTCAAGGAAGAAGTTTTACTCAAAAAAAATCAAAACATCTTGCCGAACAAATTCTCGCAGACGGTGCTGAATTAATTACTTTAGATATTAAAACGAAAAAAATCGAAAGCATTCTCTCTTTAAGAATAGAGCAAAGCTATGATCGCATGATAAAAGTTGGAAATACCATTAGAGGTCTTGCAAAGTATCCTCCTGCATTTGGTCTTGCTGGAACTGTTTTAGGATTGGTGCAAATTATGCACGCGGTTTCTGCAGGAGTGGAACCAAGGGAAACAGGACTTATGATGGGTATTGCTCTTGTTGCAACGATGTATGGTATTTTAGTCGCAAATTTAATTGTAAATCCTTTTGGAGAGTTAGTAATAAAAGTTGCAGACAATCAAAAAAGATTTGCTCGAATTGCTTTAAATGCTGTTTTATTTGCAGCAGAAAAAACATCAGTATTAGAGTCGCAAGAGTATTTAAACTCATTTGTTGATGAACACTCTAGAGTAGATGTTTTACAAAATGCTTCAATGATTAGAGAGAAAGTCTCTGAGGTTAGTGCATGAGTTTTGAAAGAGAAGAAGTTTTAGAACAAGTAGAGCATGATGTCGATTCCGATGGAACATGGGCCATTAGTTATGGTGACATGATTACTTTGCTTTTAACTTTTTTTATTTTATTTTTCTCTATTAATCCAAATTTTGATAAGGCCAAGGCCCTAGATCAATCATTAATTGTCCAGTTAACAGAAAATCAAAATATGGCAAGTGCTTTAGCAAGACCGGTTGGAGGGCTTGATGCAAGTATAAAAGGAAAAAATGAAGATCAAAGTTCTCAAAATCAAAGTGGGAATACCACCGACACTGGAAAGGGAGAAAATCCTGCCGTTGCTTGGATGGGAAAAGTTGTAAAAGTAGGGAATCGTGTCTTAGTCGATTTTCCAGATGTTTCATTTTATGATTTTAGAGAAATTGATGTTAGTAAAGGTGGAGTCGAACAGTTAAAGACTTTTGCAAAAAACTATTTACCATTTGCGGGAAAATATATTCTAGGAATTAGAGCATATACCGATCCAAGACCAGTAAGGTCCGATAATTTAAGATATCGCGATAACCTTGAGCTTTCTGCGCTACGTGGAGTATCGGCAATGAGAGCATTGCAAACGGCAGGAATTCCTCTTGCAAGAATGAAGATTGGTGGTTTTGGAGAACTGCAAGAAACTGCTCATCAACTATTTTCAACCAAAAGTATTTTAGAAAAACAAAATTATGAGTTAGCAAGAAAAGTTGTACTCGTGATCGAGCAAGAAAAAGCGGAGAATCTATGAGATTTTTGATTGTTATTGGAGTTTTATTATGTTCATTGTGTTTGCAAGTGGCCAACGCACAAAATGAATTACCAAAGCATCCAAGAGTTGCAGAGTTGGAAGATAAGTTAAGTAAAGATGTTGGTGGTGTTATAAAAACCAGGTTCCCAGATATTCCATATCTAATAAAAATAACAGTTGATCCGTTGCGAAGAATTGGAGAAGGTGACGCAGGAGTTGATAAAAATTTGCCATATTTTAATATCAAAAAAGAACAAGATTTTGATGAGTGGGATGATCCAGAAGTTCCTCTTTCTGTTTTAATGACCAGAACAAAAAGTATTAATGTTTCTGTATCGATGCCAGAGCAAATCAAAGATGAAGATTTATTGGAATTAAAAGATGGTATCTTTGCTGCAATTCACTTAATTGACGGACGCGATGAAGTAAAAATTATGCGTAAAGCATGGAAGATGAATCCATTTCCTTGGGAGTATTATGCAATTTTTGCGGGAATGTTATTAACAATTCTTGTGGGACTATTTTTAATTGCTAGAAGTATTAGTGCAAAACTTGCAAAATCTTTATCTGAAACCAGATCGGCAATGAATGTTCCAATGGGTATGAGTGGTAATGCACAAGCATCATCCACATCACAAAATATTTCTATAAAATCCCAAGGCAGCAGTGTTGATCCATGGAAAGCAAAAGATGTTTCAGAAAATCTTGTTGAAAAACTTCTATCTTCTCCATGTTTTCCAACATTAAATGATATGCTTATTTTAGATGAATGTGCTTTAAATGATTCTTTAAAACTTGGGTCAGTTGTTGAAGCATTCCCAAAAGACGTGCAAGACAAACTTTATTCTTATAGCAATAAAATAAGCTGGGCCGATGCCTTAAGTTCGATGTCGGTTATAAATGAAAATACCGTAGAAATGCTTTTAAAACTTAATCAGTATATGAGACATGATTTAAATCCTGCTTGGGAAGATTTACTGATTGTTGTGTGGCGTTTAGAACAAAAAATGCCAGAATTTTTTAAGTCTATAGATAAAAAAGAAGCAGTGTCGATTTTACTTGCCCTTCCTAAGTCAATATCTGTTCCAATGGCCAAAGCAACATTTCCAGGTTCTTGGGGATTTATTTTAGAAGATGAGTTTACGGTTGAGACAATTAGTCCGCCACGAATAAAAGAGTTAAGAGGTCTTGCAATAAAAATACTCCCTTTAACAGAAAGTAGTTCGCTAAAAAGATATCGCATAGAAAAAGAACTACTCTTGTTTTTGCAAAGAGCAAATCCAACAGAAGAAAAAGAGATTTATCAAAGCATCTCTAAAAGTTCAAAAATTCATCAGATGCGTCCTCCTTTTTATAGATTGTTTGAAGAGAGAGATTTAGTCGTACAAAAAATATTAGAAGAGATTTCGTTAGATGAATGGATTGTGGCCCTTTACGATCTTTCTGTAGAGCAAAGAAAAAAAGTTGTGCAGTTTTTTTCTGAGAAGCAGAGATTTTTATTCGAAGAACGAAGTTTGCAGCTAAATAATTCGGCGATAGATCGCGAGTACATGGGAGTTGTTCGCGAAAAAATAGGCCGTTTAATACCTGAAGTATTAAGTAAAATGGATAGTGGCGTGATGCAGGAGCAAGTGTGATAGGGAAAAATAGATGAAAAAAATAAGAAGTATCTTCCTACTTTTTTTTTGTGTTTTATCGCAGGCATTTGCTGGCGATGGGAAGCTTGAGATGATTTTTGGTACTTTTTCGATGAGTGCCACTGGGGCAACAGGTCAAGCGGCAACGGTAAGTGGTCTTGGTGCTTATAGTTTTAAGTATAAACACCAACTACTTTCACAAATAGATATTGGGATTGGATATTCCATTATTGCAACTGACACATTCGGTGGAGATTTAGCTTATGGTCTTGATGTTGGAGTTAACTATTTCCCATTTTCAAGATCAAGCGTTTATGTTGGACAAACAGATAAATTAACGGTTTCGATTGCAGAAAAGTGGCGGCCTTATATTGGAGTTACAATTACTCAAAGACAGTTTCAAACAATTTCTGCAAATATTTCAGGACTAGGTTTTGTAATTGGTTCAGAGTATTCATGGAAAAAAAGATTTTCGTTTAAAGGTGAAATAGGATATGCGAGTTTAAGTGGTGCTCGTGAGTCGACATTAACGGAGACATTAATGGGGCTAGGAATTGTTTATCACTTGTAAAAAAAGGAAGGACAATGTTTAAAGGATTAAACTTGTTACTGATGATAACTCTTTTATTTGGCATTGCGGCCTGTAATGGCGGAGGAGGTAGTGGCGGTTTTGCCGACCTAAGTGTTATTGAAACACCTTCATCTCCAGAGCCTGCTCCGGAAAATATTGTTTGTAATATAAATTCTCGTTCTCCAAATAGTGCAAGTGTAAAAGTTCCAAGTGTTAATGGTGTTAGCGATTTTGGAGTTGTGCCAAGTAACGTTGCATGTACTGTTTCTTATTCATTAAATGGTAGTGCTTTGGACAATGCTGGCAGTTCTTTTTTAACTTTAAATTCTAATCAATTAAGTGCAGGAAATAATACTTTAACAGTAACTGTAAGTGGTGCCGGCAGTTCTAGTTCCGCTTCATGGACTGTAACAAAAAATACTCCACCAGAGTGTTCTAGTCAAAATCCCACACCAACAGGTAATGAAATGCTTGCAACAGATACTTTAGTTTTAAATGGCACTGGGGCAAGTACGGATGGCGATTCTTTAACTTACTCATGGAAGTTAAATAATCAAACAGCTGCTAGCAAATTTAGCATAACGACGGTTGGTAACTCTTCAACGGCAATTTTTATTCCAAATAATGATGATATTGGGGCAAATGCTATTACCTTAAATATTAGTGACGGTTATGATACAACAACATGTAACTGGAGTGTTAATGTTGGTACAACTGCAACCTGTTCGATTAATGACTCTATTCCTGCTGCTGCAAACGTAAAAGTTTCAGGTGCAGCAGGTTCGAGTACAGTATTTGCAGTTTCTCCAAGTTCTGCTTTATGTAATATTACTTATACGTTAAATGGTAATGAGCTTGTGACACATGGTAGTGCATTTGTAGAAATAAATTCCAATGCTCTTTTCATGGGAGGTAATGTTTTAACTGTTGATGTTCGTACAGGAGCAAGTGGACAGACAAAAACATGGAATATTGTAAAAAATATTCCACCAACTTGTTCGTCTCAAAATCCAAATCAGCACGGCAACACGATGCTTGTGAGTAGTACGCTCACACTTGCTGGTGTTGCAGGGAATCTCGACGCTGATCCTTTAACTTTTGCATGGAAATTAAATGGTGCTCTTAATCCGGGTAAATTTGCAATTACCACTAATGATCCAAATAGTTCGGCCATTTTTGATCCAGATATGGATGATCTAGGTGTTAATGAAATTACTCTTAACTTTAATGACGGCTATGATACAGCAGCATGCACTTGGAATGTCTCAGTTATAAATCCAGTTGTTTGTTCAATTGCGAATAAAAATCCTTTGGCGGCGACGTATAAGATGTCTGCAGCACCAGCAACTAGCGCTTTATTTGCAGTTGAAAGAAGTAGTGCGAGTTGTAGTGTAACTTATACTTTAAATGGCGCGCCTGTTGCAACAGGAGGGAGTTCTTTTGCCACGATTACCTCTGGTGTTTTAAATGAAGGAAATAACAGTTTAGTGGTAGAGGTATTTAACGGCACAAGCTCAGAGCAGTTTACGTGGACTGTTGTAAAAAATGCTGCCCCAACATGTGCAGATCAAAATCCGGGAGCAAGCAATAACAATATGCTTATCACAGATACAATTAACTTAGAAAGTGAAGGCGGTAGTAGTGATGGCGATCCTTTAACTTTTGTGTGGAAATTAAATGGTAACGCTGCTCCAGCAAAGTTAACCGTTACAACGGTGGGTAATGATAGTGATGCGGTATTTGATCCAACCAACGATGAACTTGGGGCAAATACCGTTACAAACACAATAAGTGATGGTTATGATACTGCCGTTTGTTCGTGGGGAATAAATGTTTCTAATCCCGTTGTTTGTGCAATTAGCGAGCAGTCTCCTGTGGCCGCAACAATAAAAGTAGCAAATAATCCAGCGACGAGTACTGCTTTTGGGATTGTTCCATCATCTTCGAGTTGTAATATTTCGTACACTTTAAATGCAGGTCTTTTACCGACAGGTGGTGCTGCATTTTTAAATTTAACATCTGCAAGTTTAAATGATGGAGATAACACTTTAGTTGGAGCTGTTGCTCTAGGTGGAAGTAGTGCCAATACTACTTGGACTGTAAGAAAAAATTCGCCACCAGCTTGCGCGAACATTGTTCCTGGAGCCGTTGGTAATTCCGTTAATGTTGGTTCAACAATAACTTTTTCTGCGGATGCTACTAATACAGATGGTGATCCTTTAACTTATACTTGGAAATTAAATAGTGCAGTGGCTCCTGCTAAGTTTGCTCAAACCAATGGAGTAAATACAACTCAAGTTGTCTATACTCCAACAGGTGCAGATATTGGAAATAATCTTATTACTGTTGATATAAATGATAGCTATGATACTGCAACGTGTAGTTGGAATGTTGCAGTTGCCGATCCAAATGTTGTTCATATTTCAGCTTGTACGCCATCTGCGGGAATGGAAGACCCTGTAGTTGTTACATCGGTAGGTGGTAGTAGCACTCGTACTTTTAGTGTTACCGCAACAGGAACAGGCATTACTTATTCCTGGATTTTAGATGGAGCACCACTTGGAGTTGTTGCATCTACTGCATCGATATCATCTCTTGGAAGAGATCCCGGCACTTATACTCTTATCGGTCGAGTTGTTGATGCATATGCCAACGAAGATCAGTGTACGTTTAATGTGAAAATAAATGCTCCGCCTGTTTTAACTGTAACTTCTCCCGCAACAGACGTTATTAGAAAAATTGGTGTTTCAAGTGTTCAAACTTTTAATGTCTCAGGAAGTGATGCCAATGGCGATGCAATTTCTTATACGTGGACCGTTGATAATGCTCCAAGTCCATATCTGCCCACACCAGGCGTGTTACCGGGCAACTGGCCAACAAATACTTTTAACCCAGGATCTGATCCAGCAATTTTAGGAAGTCATACCATAAAACTTGTGGCATCAGATGGGCATGAAACAACGCAAAAACAGTGGACAGTCCATGTAAATGGTTTTTCGCAGCAGTGTAACAATCTTTTTAATAATCCAACTCACAACGGATATGCTTGTACGCTGGTTGGAACTCCAAGTATTGGCGATGATATGACCGTTGGAGCAAATGAAACAGATAATCAGCAAAATATTAGAATTATGCCAAGCTATTTAACAATTGATCGAGGAACTGATGGGTTAAGTAGTAATGTTATTTTTAGCGATGCCCTAAATCACATGGTTTGGTACTATAACAGAGATCCTGCCCCAATTTCTCGTTTCGGAATTACAATACCTGCATATACCGTAAAAGCAATTGCAGGTGCAAGGTTTGCAGGCTATGAAGTTTTAAGTACCCCATATAAATTTAATAATCCATACGGTGTTGCCGTAAATAACGATGATCCAGGAGCACCACTGTTATATATTGCAGATGGGTCAAATAACAGAGTTTATGAAATTGATAATTTTGGCAATTTAACCACTATTTTTGGAGGTGGTGCTAGTGTTGATGCTGCCGGAAGTATTGCGGGAACTTCTGTAAGCTGCACCACTCCTCTTGGTTTAGCGTATCGTTTAGGAAGCCTTTATATTGGTTGTAATGGTTCTCATACTATCTGGGCATACGATGTTGTTGCGGCAACAGCTTCTCAAATTGTTAGATCGGGAGGAGTAACAACTGATGGAACATTTGGCAATGGTGGAACGGCAAGAACCATCTCTCCACGAACTTTAAAGATCGATTCTTCTGGCAATTTATTTTGGATTGAGACTTGTAGTAATAATACTAGAGGTGGAGTGATAAGGGCCTATCGTCCATCAGGTGGAGTTACAACAATTTTTGGAGTAGGGTTTAATAATGGTGATGTTAAAACAGTTGTTGGCCAAACGGCGATTGGGGGAGCTGGAACAGCTTGTGCTAATACCGTTGGAAATTTTAATGTAATGCGATTTTATCACGCTTATGATTTAGAAATAACACCAACAGGAATGTGGGTAACAGGATATAATGGCAATCGAATTTACTTTTTAAATAACTCTGGTCTTGCTCAAACTTTTGGTGGGGTAACAGTTCCAGATGGTCAAGGGCAAGCCGTTTTAAATGCCGCCGCAGGTTGTACGGTATTTAATGATGGCAGTGTGGCAACAAATGCTTGTAGCTATAATCCTCTAGGATTAGCATATACTGGAGCCCCTGACTTTAAACTATTTTATAGCGATTACAACTTCTACAGAGTAAGAAATATCGATTTATCTATACCAAATGGAAGAGTGTATACAAATCTTGGTGGTGGTATTTTAACTTACGGAAGTTTTGATAGCGATGCTTACGGGCCAGATGTTTTACTTTATAATCCACGATTTTTAACGGTCGATGGCCCACGAAATCATTTATACGTTGGTGATTATAGCAATCAAAGGATAAAGCGTGTTGATTTAACTTCAGGTGTTGTTACAAACTATGCTGGAAAAACAGGGGGGGCATATACTAACAACTCACATCGAACTTTAGGGACAGTTATTCCGGGAGGAATGACGATGTATAATCAACACCTAATTTTTGCAAATACTCCTTATGCTGGAACAGGTGTTAATAGAGCTTGTATGATTAGAACGCTTAATACCAAAAATGTTGTAGAGGCAGCTTTCTTTGGTCAAAATAATATTGCCGCAAATTCTTTATTTACTTTAGCAGGAGATTATAATCTTGGTTGCTTAACAAATACCAACGCAACTTTTGGAGCAGGAGTACCAGGAACAACAGAGGCCATTCACGATGTTGAAGGAGTCGCTGTTGCAAATGATCCAGTTACGGGAAATCCTGTAATCTATTTTTCTGTTTATAATAATCACTGTTTGATGAAACTTGATTCAACTGGAACAATGAGTGTGGCCATGGGAACGTGTAATGTGCAAGGAAATGCAGGAAATGGTCCAATTGCGGCAGCACAACTGCGTTTTCCAAGGGGCATTGTCACTGATCCTTTAAATCCAACAAATCTTTTTATTGTGGATCAGTCGCAATCAGCAACCGTGAATATTCGATATATCAACTTTTCAAATAGTGTTGTCAATAACGACTTATTTACTCTAAGTGTTGATCCTCAAAGAGTGCAAACAATTTTATCTTTAGCGGGAACACCATGGATTGGAGATGTTGCGGCCAAAGATGATCAGCTTTGTTATTCTACAGGAAGAAATGATACACCATCACAAGGAAATCATAATGTGATTTGCCAGCGTCGCGATAAAGTAATTGGATTTCCGGCAACACTTCGTTGTGGTATTGCAGTTGGTGATCCTTTAAAAGGATCGGGCCCTCTTGGAAATGAGCAAGAAGATGTAGATTGCTCTGCAATTTATTTAAGTGGTTCATATGGCCTATCATTTGATGATGAAGGTAATTTATATATTGCAGATCGAATGAATCATATCATCCGTTTTGTGAAGAAGTGGTATTAAATAGGATTTGAAGATTTAATAAAAATGCACTCCACTTTGAATTTTTTTTCAATGAGTTTCATTAAATTTATGATGCCAAAAGTTTCTGTGGCAATATGACCACATGAAAAAGTTGTAATACCTGCCTCTATGCTATCACTCCAATCATGCTCGGAAGTTTCGCCAGAGATAAAAGCATCTAGATGTTTTTTCTTTGCATCTTTCCACCCATCTCTTGCTGCTCCTGTTATAATTCCTATGGATTTGATCTTTTTTTCTTCGTCATCAGTTGCGATGGTAATTGGGTGGCCAATGATTTCTTGAAGTTTTTGTTTGAATTTAAAAACTGTTTGTTCTTTTTTTAATTGGCCCATGACTCCAACTGTTTTTCCCTTATAGTCTCCAAAAGGCATAATTTTTAGAAACTGTAATTTTTTTGCCAGAAGTGCTGCATGGCCATTTTTTAAATCACCATCAAGAGGCAAATGGTATGCTAAAAGTGAGATGTCATTTTTAATAAGTGGTGCAATGCGCTTATAATATTCTTTGGTGATTGTTTTTCCTTGATGATAGTTCCAGATGATGCCGTGATGAGTGATTATAAGGTCACATTTCTTTTCGATAGCAAAAGATATGGTTTCTTGTGTTGCAGAAACGCAGAACGCAATTTTTTTTATATTCTCTTTTCCTTCTACCTGTAAACCGTTTGGACAATAGTCTTGATACTCATAAACTGATAATAATTGATTGATAAACTTTTCTATTTCTTGCCTTTTTACCTGTGCCATAAAAGTCTCCATGACGAAAAAATTTTCCTAGAACTATAATAAATCCTAATTCATGTTACCATAAAGTCTATGAATAAAAAGATTGATTTAAATACTTTGAAACCAAAACTAAAAAATGCCAAGGTTGTTGTTGGTGATGGGAAATTAATTGTTGAATCTCAAGATGGTAGTAGGGAATTGGTTTTCCCTAGTGAATATAAAGATATTTTATATCTATTTGATGGTAACAATACGATAAAAGAGATTGTTTCAAAAATTTATGAATTACAGGGAAAAGTTAGTTTTAATGCAATCATAACCTCTCTTCGTCTCTTAAAAGAGCGGGATATGATAGAAAATTTAGATATTGCATTTGAAAGTTTAAAGATTGAAAAAAATCCTTATGAAGAAAAAATATCTCTGCTTCTTCGACCAATATTTGAATTTAATATGTTTAATAAACTTGTATTAGAACCAAAAAAACAAATTCTTTTTTTGCTCTTATCGTTTTTAATTTTTATTTTAGCTTCGCTAGGAATTATTTCTAGCTCTCAAGGCATTTGGACTATTGATCCTGCAAAATTTGGAATTTTTAATTACAGTTACGCGTATGCTTTTTTTAAGTTTTTTGCTATTAGTTCTTTACTGATTACTCTCAAAACATTGGTAAAAATGTTTTTACTTATGTTTTGTGTTGGAAATTGCTACAAAGTTTCACTTCGCTTGTCGTTGGTCGGATTTGGACTTGTTGTAAATGATAGTAGTATTTATGCTCACAATCAAAGATCAAGCATTTTAATCTATAGTTTTGCAACTATGATGATTTATATTGCATTAGCTCTATTTTTCTCTTTCTTTTTTCCTCAGGCAAGCATTGTAAATGATTTTAAAATTATAGCTTTGATTTTAACATTTATAGAGATGGACCCTTACCGTCAAAGTGAGTTAACAAGACTATTTAATTTTTTCTATGCAGATGATCAATTTAAAAGTGTTGTGCCATACTTAAAAAATAGGTCGCTCACAGGTCTTTTACAAAAGAGTGATAAAATCGGACACGAATTAAAGCTTATTGCCTTTTCTGTTCTTGCGATTTTTTGGGCAGTAGCTTTTTTTGTTTTTACGGTGCACGTGATAATTTCGTCTTTGCCTAATTTTTTACCCATTTTATGGCAGTATCTTTTAAATCAAAGTAATCCTTGGTCGATGGTATCATCCTTTTTAATGCTATCTCTTCTTGGTGTGATTTTTTGGTATCTATTTATAGATCTTGCTCACACCGTATATAAAAATATTGTGGCCCTAGTCATTAAACAGTTTGTTTTACTTTTTAATACTTCTACAAAATATAGAGGAAGAGATTTTACAAAAGAAAAAGTAAAAGAGGCCTTAAAAGGGAACATCTTTTTCCACTCTTTTTTAGATAAAACGCTTGAACAATTTATTCAAGATGGAAGTATCAAACAATTAAAAAAAGGGAGAAAATTAATTATTCAAGATACTCCAGGGACTGCGATTTATTTTTTATTAAGTGGACGAGTTGGTGTTGAAGTTGTTGAGCAAACAGGAAGACGAAAAAGAGTTGTTGGTCTTTTTCAAAATAGCGTAATTGGTGAATTAGCTGTTTTAAAAAGTTGTATGCGCTCTGCTGATGTGATTGCCGAAGAAGATATTGTATACTTAGAGATTAAAGCAGAAGTTATACATAAGTTGTTAGATAATCCCGCATTTCGCGAGGATATCGATAAGATGATTAACAGGGCCCAAATTGCTCAATTTGTTTCATCTGCCGGACTGTTTAAAGATTTTCCTCCAGAGGTAATGAATCTTTTTATTGATGCTGGTGATCTTGTAAAATTTCCAGCTAATCAAGAAATTGTTACAGAAGGGGAAAAGGATAAAACTTTTTATCTTTTAATAAAAGGTGTTGTAGATGTTTTTAAAGATAGCAAAAAAATTGCAACATTAAAGCAAGGAGATTTTTTTGGTGAAATTGCCTTGATTGCTGATGTCGCCCGAACGGCCACTGTAAAAACCGTTGAAGATTGTATGTTTTTATATATAGAGGATAAAAATTTTTGGAAGATTCTATCAAGTAATGTTGAACTTGCTATCTACATAGAAAGTGTAGGACAGGCCCGAATGACAAAGGGGCAAAATGGGTAAGTTATCTTTTATTTTTAAATTATTTCCACTTCTTATTATGCTTCAAGGTGTTGGAATGGGGATATATCAATTTAAAATGATGATTAATATGGGAAAAAGAGTTTTTACTCAGTATGAATTATCAAAAATTACAGAACTTGTCTTAGAAGATTTTCAAAAACGTGGAAATTCTTTAATGCCAAAATCAGACTTTCCATCTTTTGTTAGAAAAAATTATGATAATCAAATATCTGCTTTGGTTAGAAGAGTTTTTGATAAGGAAAATACTGATTATGCAAATGATATTTGGGGCAATCCTTATCAGATGATTTTTGATGAGAAGGTCGGTCTTTTATCTTTAACGAGTCTTGGTAAAGATAAGAGAGCGCAGAGTATTGATGATGTTACAGTGCATTTTAATTTGCCCGTAACAAGAAAACAAGAAACTCAAAAAGAGGAACCCTCTCGAATGAAAAAAAGATTACTAACCGATGAACAAAATGATCATCAAGCAGACGATGAGCATGATCGCTATGATGATGAATCTGATAATCGAGATCAAGAAATGGATTATCGCAATCAAGATAGAGAAAGAGACAATCAAGATCGATATAGATATGAAGAAGAATCGCAATCCCAACCAGAACAAGAAACTGAAGAGTTTGTTGACGAAAACTATAAAGAAGATGAGTAAAACTGGTCTTAGTTTTTCCTAAGGCCTTGTTCTTTTTCCATTACTGTACGGATTTTTTGAATGGTATCTTTTAATTCATCATTAAATGGTACAAGGCTTAATGCTTTATTAAACTCTTCTAAGGCCGCCGAGTACTCTTTTTTTGTAAAGTAAACGCGTCCACTGTTTATATATGGAAATTCTCTATTTGGATAATTTGCAGAACTTTTGGCCATCGTAAACCATTTTAAACATTCATCGAGTTTCCCTTCGCTCATGAGGTAAGTTCCCATATCGTTATATGGTGGGCCATAGTCTGGATCAATCTGAATTGCCTTTAAACAGGAGTTCTTAGCGATTTCTGTTTGTCCGAGCAGATGATTAACCCAGCCAAGAAGGGTGAAAATTTCGGCGTTTTCTTTGTAGTGACATGCTCTGTTAAAATACTCGAGAGCTTTATCAAAATGTTTGTTGGAAATTGCTTGATGGCCTTTTTGAAGAAACTCTTCATATTTTTTTTGTCTTTGCCATTCAAGAGAATTTAAAAACCAAACATTATCATGATTAAAATTTTCAAGCATCTCTGTTGGTAAGAAAAAACGTGGAATTGCTTGGCCAGTATGTGCAGTTTCTCCATCGTCACTTGCTTGCACAATTCCAAGTCTAGGATATTCTACTTCCATACTTGCATGATCAATAACAAAAACATGTAATTTATTTGAATATGAGTAGACTAAATTTATATAATCAGTTGCAAGTTTTAAAATTGCACTTTCTTCTAAATCAAATTCCACCAAAGATTCAAAAAACAAAGCAAATGATTTTACTGTTTTTAGTATCTCTTTATTTCCAAGAGGAGCTTGATCGTTTTTTGTGTTAATAAAAGAGGGATTAAAAAGTTTTTCTTCTAAAAGCCCTGAAATAGAAAAAGATAGTTCACTTAAAATTGCCTTAAATCTAGGGTGATAATCAATAGAAGACACTTGAGTTACTACGGTAAGTAGACGGTTTAGATAACTGTTTGCTGAATGAATTTCTGATAAAAGAAGATGACGAGTATTATTACGCATTTAAACCTCATTTTTTTTATAAACTACTATAAAAATCAAGGATTTTAAAGGCCAATTTTAAAAGTGCGTGATACTTTTCTTGTCGCATTGCGTTTGAGATTGTAATTTTAATTGCTTATAGAATTCCGTTGCAGCCATTCTCGATATTTTTTTGTAAATTCTTTGCCTGAACCTTGTTTTTGTGTTTTGTAAATTGGGAATAAGAGGTTAAAAAAAATCTTAAAATGATCATTTTTAATATCTTGAGGAATTGTAATTTGTAGCTCATTACATAATGTTGTGGCAAATTCTAGATTGTGTGCTATTTCCCACTCTTGTTGAATTTGTTTTGAAATATTTCCCTCATCCATTTTAAATAAAATTTTTCCACCGCCAGAAGTTGGATAGGTTCTATCTTTTAAATCTCCCATCTCATCTATTTTTGCCAGTATTTCGTTTTCATTATTAATTTCTAACCAGTGCTTAACAAAAGATGTATCGGATAAATCACGAAGAAATATTTTTCCAGTTGGTTTAAGATTTTTATCTAGTTGAATTAAAAAATTTTGAGGATTTGGAGTATCTACATTAAGGCCATATTTTAAAAAAAGTTTTGCTTGCAGTGCACCAGCTTTTTTAAAAAAATTCTCTTGCCAAAAAGAGGCAAAATCTTGATTGTTTTTTTTTGCAATATCATACCCCGCATAAGGAATACTTTGAGCAGGGAAGTAGTAGTTTCCGTCTTGTAAAAGTTGAAGGTCCCTGACTAAAATACCTTCTCCATCGAGGTTTGTGATTGCTAAAACTTCTGGGAGTATAACCACATCATCAAAAAGATTTTTTTTATACATTTTATCTTTTTGTAAAATAAATTTACTCTTGGTCATTCCACTTGAAATATCTTGCCACATCTGCATTTTACTATCTTGTCTGTGACTTTTGTGTGGAAAATCTGTCGGCATTTTTATTGAGAAAAGATGGCCGTTTTCTTTAAAAGCAATTGATCGAGAAGCTGTCAATCTACCATTAAGGGTTATCGTGCTTGTTTCTAGGTCTTTAAAGAGGGCGTGTTCCTTTGTGGTAAAAGGGTGGCGCGGAACTTTAACAATATCTTGATCTAAAAACATACTTTTCAAATTACTATTTGTATCATCAAGATTTTCTAGAATATGAAGTTTTTGTTTGTAAGGATACTGTTTTGAAAGACTTCCAATTTTAACTTGAATTGGAATAACATTTGTAGTGTCTTTGTATAGGGCCGTATTTGCACGCTCTTCCCAAAAAAGCCACTGATTAATTGGATCGGAATCTATTTTTTTAAACCGATGATCACCGATTAAAAGATTTAGAGTGTTGCTAAGGCATTCAAGTAGTGTTTGTTCTCCGTAAGCAGTTGGTGTTCCAAAAGTTTGGTTTAATGGCAAAATAAAAATTGCAATAACAAGAATAAAAGAAATCAAAGTGCGTGATACTTTTCTTGCCGCATTGCATACGACCACTGTCATAAAAATCCCCTAAATCAATCTTCTCATATCTGCAGAAAGAATCCCGTATCGGCAAATTTTTCTTAAGTAAAAAAATGCTATGCTGTCGAATTATACCAAACCCACTAAATAATGTCGGGAGAAAAATGGCAAGTTGTGATGAGATTTTGTTTTTAAATTTTAGCTAAAAACGCAGGCGTAGCCGTTGTTACGTCGAGTATTTTAGCAAAATTTAAAAGCAAAAGATCGTTACAAATCGGCATTTAAAAACCGATATTATTTAGTGGATTTGGTATAAAAGCTTAATTTTACCGGTCATATTCATCATCATAGAATTTTCTAGGATATGGCACACCAACCTCTCCCGTAAGTAAAGAAATATCAATGCATTGACGAATATGATGGTAGTCATCATTTCCTGAAGATACTTGATGAGCGCAAAAGGTATATGATAAGTTATTCCCGATGTTTGGGTTTTCAAAACTTTCATCATTGCTTCTTGATTTTAACATGTAATCAGCTATGATTAATGCTTCATCATAAGAGTATGTTAGTTCTATGGGTTGATGAATATTTATTTCAAGATCGCTAGATATTCTTAATGATAAATTCTTCTTATGTTGATCTATATTTACAAGCCACATATCTTTTTCATAATCATTCTGGTTTGTTGATGGCACAACATAATACAAGCATTGATTTGGTATATTAATCTCTTTTGTCGTATGATATGGAGGAAAAATACCGTCACATGATTGACCATTATAAAATATTGAAGAGTGATAGGAAAAATTAAAGTCTGGGTGATTTATTTCAATTCTTACTGCTGTTTTTCCTGAGATAGTTATGTTTTGTTCTTGCAGATAAATTCCATTTGCCCATAGATTAAATGGCAATGCAAATAATATAATAACA
>CAZCDT010000005.1:17658-22144 GCA_964497525.1 uncultured Bacteriovoracaceae bacterium | reverse complement strand
CAATACTTGTAAACTTCATAGAGGCTCCTTTTTGGTAGGTTCAGAAAGTTAATTATTGCGACATAATTAATAGATCATATCGTTATTGAAAATTAGAATAATATTGACACTACTTTCTAATTATTAGAAAGTAATGTTTATGGATTATAGATATTTATCGGCATTTATTATGTCCGCAAAAAGCAAAAGCCTTTCTAATGCTGCCAAAGGATTAAATATTTCAGTTTCTGCTGTAAGTAGGCAGATATTGTTATTTGAAAGATCCGTGGGACTACAGCTTTTTATTCGTTCTAAAAATGGGATAATGCTGACAAGCGAGGCAGAGCAACTGTATAAGAATATTTTGGATTTTGAAAAAGATGTCGAAAAAACGTTAAAAAGAGAAAGCACAAGAATGCTAAAGATTGGAGCTCTTCAATCGACTTTTGATTCATTGGTATTACCGTTACTTGATAAGTTGGATACAAAAAATATAGAAGTTATAGTTGGAACACCATCTTCCTTAAAGGAAAAATTATTAGCAAAAAATGTTGATATAATTCTCACAAACGAATTAATTCAAAATGACTTAGTATCTTCATGTAAAATATTTTCTGAAAGACCAGTTTTTGTATCTACTAGACCAATTACGAAAAAAAATTGGCAAGAAGCACAAAAAATAATTTTTACACCGCTAGAGCATTTATGGCCCAAAACTACTTTGGCAGCAAAGAATAATATAAAAATAAACTCTTTGAGCGCGGCAAAGTCACTTATAAAATCGCTGAACGGTATCTCGATTTTACCAAAGTCAGGCATTTCTTATAGTGATTGTTTTGTTAAAGATATTGCTAAAGAAAGGTTGGATACTATTTATTTTGCCACATTAGGATATGATCGCTTACCAAAGTATTATCAACAAATTTTTAATCTTTTAAGGAAAATTTAGAGCGTTTTTTTGATTATCTATACTTTTTTGCGTTGACCATTTTTTTATATTGGTAGCCCCAAGAGGAATTGGCAAAGCGCTCGCTTTCGCTTCCAGCTCAAGCTCCGCCTTGCCACCTACGCATCCTTTTCGCTCGCATCACGCTCGCTTGGCCTCCACTGGAGGCCGGATGCTACGTTTCAATTCCTCTTGTGGAAGAATAAAAAAAAAAGGCCAACTTGCGTTGACCATTTTTTTTAAACTGGTAGCCCCAAGAGGAATTGAACCTCTAATAGATCTTTAGGAAAGACCCGTTATATCCATTTTAACTATGGGGCCAAAGAATTATTGATAATAATGAATCCACGAAATAGCGTGAGAGTAATTGTGATGAAAATATGGCCCAATGTCAATAAAAGTAAAAAGATTATATGTTTTCTACTATTGAAAAGTTCATTCTTTTAGAGATATGATTAATGTCTGTTCTCAAAAAGAATTTAACACTCAAAAATTTCTAGGAGCATGCTTATGACAAGACCTATCGGATATCCTACTTCGCCAGCACTCTTTTGGGATCATTTTTATAACGTCACCCAAATTCCTCGTAATGCAAAAAAAGAAAAAGCCTTCCGCGAACACCTTATTAATTTAGCAAAAAAAAATAATTTAAAATATAAAACAGATAAAAAAGGAAATCTTGTTGTCTACGTTCCCGCAACTCCTGGCCATGAAAATAAAGAAACAATAATTTTGCAATCTCATATGGATATGGTCTGTACAAAAACACCAGATAAACAGATCGATTTTGATAAAGATCCAATTCAGATGATTGTAAAAGATGGATTTATTTATGCCGATCGCACCTCGCTGGGAGCAGATAACGGAGTTGGTTGTGCTTGTGCAATGGCCTTAATGGAAGATAAAAATTCCAAGCATCCGGCCCTAGAACTTTTATTCACAGTTGAAGAAGAGATCGGTCTTTTTGGCGCTCTAAATCTTGATAGTAAAATGCTTTCAGGAAAAAGAATGCTAAATCTAGATACGGAGGAGTTTGGATTTATTTTTATAGGTTGTGCAGGAGGAAAAGATTACGAGCTTTCAAAATCATATAAAATGATTCAAGGGAAAAAGAATCTTTCAGCTCTTCAGATAGAAGTGACAGGTCTTATGGGAGGACACTCTGGTATTGATATTCACAGAGGTCGTGGTAATGCGATTTGTATTCTAGTTGCAACGCTAAAATCACTAGGAGTAAAATTCGATTTGGCAGAATTTTCTGGTGGAGTTGCTCACAACGTCATCCCACGAAGTGCAATCGCAACGATTTTAACAGAGAAAAAGAATCTGAAAAAAATAACAAAAAAAATAGAAGAATTAAAAAATAATTTTTTAAGTTTTTTACCGCAAGACGATGCGGGGATAAATTTTAAAGTTACAGATATTTCAAACAAGGGTCTTAAAGTTTTAAATAGTAAAGACCAAGAAATGTTTTTAAATTTTTTAGCAATGTTTCCACATGGTGCTCATGGATATGACTGGAAATCAAAAGATCCACTACCAACAATAAGTAATAACCTTGCAATCGTTGATCTAAAAAATGGGAAGTGTCACTTTAAAACTTCATTGCGATTTTTTGACGCCAAGGAGTTAGTTCATCTAGAACATGCAATAGATGCATTAGTCACAACAGCTGGTTTTTCGATTAAAAAGGGTAAGGGATATCCTAATTGGAAGCCAAATTATGAATCTAAATTTTTAGAAAGTGTTAAAAATGTGTACTCTCGGCATGCTTCACATATTGATATAAAGGCAGTTCATGCTGGTCTTGAATGCGGTGTTTTAATAGATAAACTTGGTGGAGACTTAGAGGCCGTATCAATTGGACCGAATATGAGTGATGTCCATTCTCCAACAGAGCGTTTAGAAATAGAATCTGTTGCAAAATTTTGGGATATGTTAATTGATTTATTAGCAAACGCGTGATTAGATTTTTTGGAGATGTAGATGATTCGTTTATTTTTGAATTTGTACTGTCTTTTGATAATTGTTAATGCGATAGTGTCTTATATACCACAATGGCACAATAAAGAATGGGTAAAAAAAATGCAATTAGCTGCTGAGTATACTCAGTCAAGAGTGCGTGCTTATTTACCTCCAGATTTATCGCTTGATATATCACCTCTTGTTGTTATTGTCTTAATTATGCTTGTGCAAGCATTTTGGTAATCTCTTGTTGCCAAGTGATATAAAAAATTTATATCCTTAAGGTAATAAACAACGGTGTTTATTATTTTGATGTTGAGAAATCATGGATTGGATAAAAGATCTCGAAATGTCTGGTGATTCTTTGTTTGAGCAATTAACAAAAGAAACGATGATTTTAAATCAAAGTTTTAATTGCCAAGAAGAAAAACATGATCAAGTTGGGCCAAGCAAACAGTCTTTAGTTGTACCCAATACTCCAGGAGTTTTGTTTCGCTTAGAAGAAGGACCTGGAATCTTTTGTCTACGTGGAGTTGCTGTTAAGAGTCTATCATCTGCTTTTTTGTCATTTCAAAATCAAGATGTAAAAGTTTTAGAAGCATTAAAAATTGAGAATGCTCTTTGTTCTTTAGAGTATTTTGAAACGACCTCAATTGCCCAAGCAGAAATTATTAGAGATAATTTTTTCAATCGAAGGTTCCCAAGAGAGGATGACGTTCTTGTTAATTTTGGAGATGCAAATTATCATTGGTGGTTAGTTGAAGATGATACATTTTGTCGAATTTATTTTAAAAATAATAACTTAATTAGTAGAGAAACAAATACAACCAAGCTGGGCCCTTTGAGTGATAGCAATGTGGCATATAGAAGGTTTTTAGATAATCAGAATCTTTTACGATCTTCTTGTGGCCCTTATGAATATCTTTGCAATGAGAAATTTTTAGAAATTCGCTATCAAGAATTGAATAATGGAAATTTTTGGATAAAAGATCTTTTTTTAGATGGAGATTTTAAGAATATTCCTGAAGTCTCGTCAGTTGATGATATAGATAGAGAAACTTTTTACTACTATTTGCAAGAGTTGGCATGTGCAAGAAGGTTTTGGATTAAGATCGATTCTTTGATTAATAAAGATCTATCTCCAGAGAGAGTGCTCAACTAATCCAAAGAGCATTTTTAATACCCAAATGTTTTAATCAAGATAAGTGCGACGCATAATTTATGCTTGCTGAAATTTATCAACCTGCTAAAATGTTAGTATAAGAATTATACTATTTATCAGGATGATAAGTGTGGAAGAAACATCAAGAGCAATAGGATCCGATGCTTTACAAAAAGCAATTGAAAGAAATAGAGCAAAAAGGGCCAAAAAAGAGCAGCGTAATAATCAATTTCAACCATCTAAAATAGAAGATGAATTTGAAGATGTTAAGCACATTGAGTGTGAATCTCAAGTTGAGGTTGAAGAGATTGATGAAGATGAATTTGTATCTATAAATGACTTAGAAGAAAACGAAGAGGAAGACGTAGAATACGAAGAAGTTGAAGAAGAAGATGATGAGGACGTAGAATACGAAGAGGTTGAAGAAGAAGATG
>CAZCDT010000005.1:0-17558 GCA_964497525.1 uncultured Bacteriovoracaceae bacterium | reverse complement strand
TGAAGAAGAAGATGATGAGGACGTAGAATACGAAGAGGTTGAAGAAGAAGATGATGAGGACGTAGAATACGAAGAGGTTGAAGAGGAAGATGATGAGGACGTAGAATACGAAGAGGTTGAAGAAGAAGATGATGAGGACGTAGAATACGAAGAGGTTGAAGAAGAAGATGATGAGGACGTAGAATACGAAGAGGTTGAAGAAGAAGATGATAAAAATCTAGATTGTAAAACAGCTAAAGAATATGAAAAAGATTTACAAAAAAACAAATATAATGAGCAAACATTTTCAGCAACAACCCCAAAGACTCATCAACAAAAGCTGTCAGAGGATGTGAAAAGTCGTAGTAATTTTTATCAAACGACAAGCAATTCATATTTTAAGAAGGATAATGCTTCAAAAAAAGTAGAACAAGAAAATTTAAAATTTACCGACACAAGTACAATAGGGCCAGAAACACCTTCTTATGGAAGCTATCGCCCAAAAAACAATACAGCTTCTCAAAGTGGAATTAATAAAGCGACGATAGAAAAAAAAGAACAGACCTCTAGTCGCTCGAAGAAAAAGCATTTAACTATAGGACAAGCGATAGAGTACATTCTTCCAAAGAAAAACAAGAGAAGTTCAGCAAGTTACTCATCCAGACGTCTTGTCGGTCGAGAGAAGTATGTTGACTACCTTGCAAAATTTGGCTGGGCATTTTGTCTATTTTTATTTCTGCGTTTGATTTTTGCTGATCGCGGAGTGATGGATTATTATAAAAGAATGGAAGTGTTGGAGGAGCGAAAGCAAGTAGCGGCAAGTATTTTAAAAGAAAATGATTCTTTTATGCGTGAAATTAGTAAAATTAAAAGTGATCGTGCTTATCAAAAAAAACTTGTCAGAGATGGTCTTGGATTTATTGCTAAAGATGAATTTTTGATTTTATTTCCGCAGGGGACGGCAAAGTAATTTTTATTTTTTCTCCTTTAATAAACTCCTTTGCAATCTTTGATTTACTTTTTATTTCTAGGACATGACGACACAAAATTGCCGGGGTGCGCGGGATTGTTGACGTTATTTTTTTACTTGGATAATGCTTTACATTTCTTATGATTTCTAAAATTTTAAAATCCTGATTTAAAAAAATAATATCAAGATCAAAATAAGTATCAGGCATCCAAAAAACTCTTTCTTGATCTTCTAGATAATAAAAAAGCATTCCACTATCATCAGGGAAGTCCGTATCTTTTAAGGAACTTAGACCTTGTATTTTTTCATGATTTGTAAGGGCCAGTTTTATTGGAACTAGTTTACCACTTTTTAAAACGATTTTACCCTGCAGGTGGTTCTCTTTGGCATAGAGTTGAAAGTTACAACAAAAAAAGATTAAAAGAATCGTTGAAATAAAAATTTTCATATATCTTAGAGAATAGTCCTACTCTTGTGACTTGAAAAGCAAATCGTTGTTGTGGTATCCTTGTCGCTGTCGCTAACAAGGATATTAAGATGAGCGAATTGAAAGGATTAATTAGAACACATAATTGTGGAGAGTTAAGAGGTGTTGACCTAGATAAAAAGGTTACTCTTTGTGGTTGGGTTAATAAAACAAGAGATCTTGGTGGACTTTATTTTATCGATCTAAGAGATAAATTTGGCATTACTCAACTTAACTTTTCCACTTTTAAAGGTACAATAGAGGAATTAAAAAGCTTATCTCTTGAGTCCGTAATTTTAGTTGAGGGTATTATACAAAAGCGGCCTCAAGAATCTGTTAATCACAAAATGCCAACAGGAGAGATTGAGCTTTATGTTGATAAACTAGAAATTCTCTCTCTCTCAGATAAAGATAAAATTCCTTTTTTACCTTATGGCAGTGTTGGAGCAAGTGAAGATTTACGCCTAAAATACCGTTATCTGGATTTAAGAACAAAGCGCTTACAAGATATTTTACAAATTCGTTCAGCAACAACATTAAAAGTGCGTCAAGTGATGCACGGTGAAGGTTTTGTAGAGGTTGAAACTCCTATTTTATATAAGACAACTCCAGAGGGGGCAAGAGACTATATTGTTCCAAGTAGAGTACACCCAGGACATGTGTATGCACTTCCTCAGTCACCTCAAACATTAAAGCAATTATTAATGATTGGTGGAACAGATAAGTATTTTCAAATTGCAAAATGTTTTCGAGATGAAGATTTAAGAGCAGATAGACAGCCAGAGTTTACACAAATAGATATTGAAGTTTCTTTTTCAACGCCAGAGTATATTAAAAACTTAATTGAGAAAATTCTAAAAGAGATTTTTTCTTTAGAAGACAATTTTGTATTACCAGTAATGAGTTATCAAGAAGCTATGGAGTCTTATGGGTGTGATAAGCCTGATTTACGTTTTGGATTAAAGCATCATAACGCTACTAAGTTATTTTTAGATTCAGAATTTTCTTTGCTAAAGGATGTTGCAAGTACAGGGCTTATAAAGGCCATATTTTTAAGCGAGAAAGTTGCGCAGCCTACAAGAAAAGAGATCGACTCTTTAATTGAAGTGATAAAACCTTTTGATGCAAAAAATGTATATTGGTTTAAGGTAAATGGTGCAGAAAGAAGTGGCGGTATTTCAAAATTTATTAACGAAAAGATACATTCTGAATTGATGAAAAATAGTGATTCTCCGGATAAAAGTGGTTGGTGGTTCTTTATTGCAGATCAAAAAGCAGATGTTGTTCACTCAGCAATGGATGCCTTACGTAGACATTTTGCACATAAGTATAAACTACTTGGAGATAAAAAGGCATTTGTTTGGGTTAATGACTTTCCTTTGTTTGAGTATGATGAAAAAGAGGGCCGCTTTTTTGCCAAGCATCACCCATTTACAAGACCTCGTTTAGATCAGCTTGAGCTTTTTATGTCTAATGATCCTAATAAATTAAAGGAGTGCCTTGCAGATGCTTACGATGTGGTATGCAATGGACAAGAGCTTGGTGGTGGTTCGATGAGAATCTATGATCCATTAGTACAAGCACAGATGTTTAAAATTTTAGGTTTTTCTCCAGAAGATGCTCAAAAGCAGTTTGGATTTTTTCTTGAGGCCTTAAAGTATGGGGTTCCGCCACATGGTGGGTTAGCGTTTGGTCTTGATCGTCTGATCATGATTTTAACAAAAACAGATAATATTCGAGATGTAATTGCTTTTCCAAAAACTGCATCGGCAAGTGATTTAATGGCACAAGCACCATCAACGCCATCTGTGGAACAATTAAAAGAGTTAAATCTTTCTTGGAAAGAGTAGAAAAACATTTTAGGCCGCTTGTTGATCATCAAGATTTAATTCGATTTGCTTTTCGATGTTAGATTTGTTTTTTATTTCTCTTTTAACACAGGTATTCGACAGCCACTCTGGTAGGCCTTCCTCTTTTTTATGTAAAAATGGAATTATAAAAAGTGGAGGCATTATCGTTATTGCAACAGTATATCCAAGGGCCCGCAGACTACACTCTGAAAATGTAAGTTCATTATTTGTTTTGGAATACACTTTTAATTTAAAAAGCATTTTTCCCCAGCTTTGTCCTTTGGCCAAAAAATAAGAGAGAAGAAAGTAGGAAAAAATAAGAGACATTTGTAATGAGTGTTCATAAAGGGGAAAATTATAAAAGAGTAGAAGCTGTTGTTTCGTTGAAAACTCGATTGGTAAGTCATTTAAAAACTGTAAAAATGTAAACATTACAACTTTTGAAAGCGCAAAAATAACGGTCAGATCAAATAAAAAAGCATATACTCTATATTTTAATAGAGGTGGTGGAGAGTTTTTATGAAAAGCGAATATCTGTACCATAAATACCATGTCGGTCTAATAAATATGCTCTTTAACACATTTGTTTGGGGGCAAAACTTTCCTATGTAAAGAATATAAGGTCTTCGTTTCAAATTGACTTTTATGGCCATCACGTTTTAGAGTGCGAAAAAAAACTATGCCGTATTGATTCTGGGGAGTTTTTAATGAATCTTAAATTAAAAAAATTGACTCTTTTTGTTTGTTTCTTTCTTTGTAGCTTTATCGTTTGCGCAGAACCAGAGCTTGATCCAGAGTTGATTCAAAGTATAACTAAGTACGAAGTAAAATTGACGCCAACAGATGAGACCTTGCGTCTTGATTTTAGATCTGTTGAATCTTTACCGGCAGATTGCTCTTTAAAAGTAACTGATTTGAGAATAAAAGCTCCTAGTTTAAAAGATGGCATGCCTGGAATGATAAAAATTAAAGCTGAAGTTGATGAGACAATTTCATGCCTGCCTAATATGAATTTAACTGGTCGTAATTATGGTTCAATAACCTTTAGTAGAGGTTGGAGCTTGCCTTCTTTAGAAGATGGCCACTATCAAATAATTATTAATGGCGACACTGTTTATTCTTTTAAAAATATAACCGATCGGTCAGGAAACGAAACAAATAATGGTTTTGGAAGAGATTAAGAATTCTATCTAGATATTACTCTTTTTTTTGCTGCTTAAAGGAAATAAACTCATACTTAAACTATAAACCTCTTTTTGATTTTTACTTTCAAGTATTTTGCAAATTTTTCGGCCATACTTTATCATCATTTCGTGGGCCTTCGGAATAAGAGCAGGATCTATGGCCATAGTTATTTCAAAAAACTTTCTCTTTTCAATTGGTTCGTTCTCAATACATTCACTTGCAATCTCTAGCATCTGTTTATGCCTCTTTCTTACAGCACTTGATGGAATGTCTTTACTGCTGGAAATAGGAGGTGTTAGTTTTTTTATTTTATCGCGCTCAATCTTAATAAAGTTTAAGTTAACAAGTCTTTCTAGAGCAATTTGTGCTTCAAGTTCTGAGATTGATAGAAATTTTGCAATCCATACAGGATCTGCTTTATGATTTTTAATATATGACAATTCTAAAATTGCATAGTGATACCAATCTGAAATTATTTTAAACTCTTCATCTTTTAAATAAATTATTTCCCAATCAATATCTATTTGATTATGTCGCTTTGTTTTTGATAGTAGGAGTTCGGTTTCTGCGGGAGATAAAGATAACTTTTCTTTTATCTTTAAGAGGTTTTTTAAAGAAAGGGCCCTCTTACCAGCAATACAGTCTGAAATAGATGCGACGCCTATATTTAAAAAAGATGCAAAGGCCCTTAAAGAGTAGGCCTGGTTTTTTTGTTTTCTTCTTAAATATTCGTTTATTAGAACTTTTTTACATACTTCATTTTTCATCTTGTCTGTGAGAATACTTTTTTGTAATTGTTTAGACAAGTCATTATGTTGGTTGTTCCGAGTTTATAAGCGGAACAGTTTTAGTATGTTGATAGTTCTTTTAACTTGTCGTCTTAATATATGGTTGATATTTTCGTTTGCATAAGGTTACTAACAACTATACTTGGGAGGAAAATATGAAAAAAATTATGTTAAGTGTTGTCTTGGTTTTGGGAATAATTGCTTCTGCATCAGCAAGTGATCTTGTACAACTTGTTGCAGCTTATTCATGCACTATGAATAAATCTGAAATATTAGATGTACATGTAATGAAGCAAACAGGTTCTAGTGATACAGAGGTTTTTTTAGGGTTAAAAAATTGGAATGAATCAGAATACTCTGAAGAGATTATTTTAAGAAATGCTAATGTTGTGATGTATGGCGGTAACACAATTATTTTAGCAGATAAAGGTCGAAGTGGTTATGCATTAATTAGAATTGCGGCAACAAAAGAAGAAAATGCTTTTAATGCACAACTGGATTTGAATTTGTTTTTGACAGATCGTATGCATACAAGAGGTTTGCGCTCCGATGTTTACTGCTACACTGTTGAATAAAAAAAATATCATCGCATATATGTAAGTCACAAATGGGGGATAATCGGCCCCCCATTTTATAAACAGGATGTTTTGTATGCCGACGAAGCGCAGGAGGCGCGAGAGGCGGCGATAAACAGGATGTTTTGTATGCCGACGAAGCGCAGGAGGCTTGAAAAGGCGGCGATAAACAGGATGTTTTGTATGCCGACGTGCCTAGGATGGGCGACAAGTCGGCGATAATTTCTAATGTAAAATTTATACTGTTTCTTGGCACACTCTTTAAAAAAAGATATTAATTCCTAAAAATTAAAACCTTCACTTAAGGAGTACAGCAAATGAAATCACTACTGTTTCTAAGTATTTTTATAAGTAGTTATGTTTATGCAGGACTTGGATGTATAGAAGTTCAAGAAAAATTAGATAAGAGATTTTCAATTTATAAAGTAGTTGCAAACTATGTACAAAATAATTCAGTATTTGCAAAAGAGTCAGAAGTTGTTTCTGGTAATATCTATGACGTCTTTGTAATCCAAAAGTGTGCAAATTCAAAAGATGAAGTAAAGGCCGTTCGTGTAGTATTTAAGGCAGTTTCAGAAAATGTTGCTTTCAATAAAACTAAAAATTATTTTTGTTATGCAAGAGTAAAAAAATATGACGAGGACAATAAATGGCGTCATCAGCAAACAATTTGTGAAGAAGTCTATAATTACAATCCAGAATATTATCCAGAAACATCTTTCCCGTACGGTGGTAGCGAAGATCCGTTTGTTTCACATGAAGGATTTTTTATAGGAAGTGCTCTTGAAGCCTATGATCCAGAATTTCCACCTAGAGTTACTTACTCTTATTGTCCAGAGCGTATGGGTCATCCAGAATTTCCATCATCAGTAATTGGAGATCAAGAAGATAGCTCTATCGGCTATGATCCAAATAGACCTTTTGATACGGCATCGTCTTCTTATTTTAATTTTTCTATAGAAGATGGAATCCCTGGACCAGATGGCCCAAGAATGAATCCATAAGCATTTATCCAAAGAATTGCTATAATTGCTAAATTTTAAAAAGCACTATAATATTTTACATTATGGTGCTTTTTAATTTTAAGGATTAGCTTTTTATGGATGTTATTTCTGACGAACAACTTGTCTATCAAAAACTACTACATCTTAAAACTCATAAATTAAAATTATGGTTATGGCAGTATCGTGATTTAAAAAATAAATCTGGAAAAATTGTCCATCACGGCATTTGTACAAAAATTGACTTTGTAAAACGATCAATAGAATTTCGTCCACAGGCAAGTGTTCCTTTTAAGTTTGAAAAAAGTTTTGAATTATATGTTTCATCTCAAGATACAGGAATCTCCTTTAGTACACGCTTAAAAAGCGCTGTATCGACGATGATAATAGGGGTTTTTCCTGATAAAATAAAAATTTTACCTGGTGATGTTTTTAGCAATATGGAAATTATAGAATCAGAAAACGAAGAGCTATATTCTGCAATGCGAAGTGTTCCAAGAAAACAGGCAAAGAATCGAGAATCTGTTATTTTACAAAGAGTAAATAGCATAGATCGCCAAGAAGAGAGTCATTTACTCTATGACATGTCACAAGGTGGGATGTCTGTTTTAGTTGACGACCCAGGAACATTTTTATTAGGAGAGCAAATTGTTGTTCTCTCTGTAAATCGAAAGCAATTAACAACAGAAATTTTAGGAGAAGTGGTAAACATAAAAAAAGTTGCCGGTACTTTTAAAGAGTATAAAGTTGGAATTAAATTTTTAGGGTAAAGTATAAAATGATTTTAAAGTTTAAAGATTTTAGTCCAAAAATAGATCCATCAGTGTTTATCGCGGAAAATGCAACAATTATTGGTCGGGTAGAGATTTTGCAAAACGCAAGCATTTGGTTTGGAACTGTTGTAAGGGCAGATGTAAATTCAATTCATATTGGTAAAAATTCAAACATTCAAGATCTTTGTGTGTTGCATGTTTCAGATAGTCATTCTTTGATTGTTGAAGAAAACGTAACAGTTGGTCATGGTGTTACTCTTCATGCTTGTAAGATTGGTAAAAATTCTTTGATTGGTATCGGTAGTATTATTTTAGATGGGGCAGTAATTGGAGAAAATTCAGTTGTTGCTGCAGGTTCTGTTATTCCACCAAATAGGAAGTATCCCGCAAACTCTTTGATTAAAGGTTCTCCTGCTATTGTTGTTCGTTCTTTAAATGAAGAAGAGCTAAAAAAGTACACATGGACGACGAATAAATACTGCCTTTTAGCACAAGAGTATCGCTGATTTTTCGCACATCACGTGCTTCGGCGGCATACAAAACATCCTGTTTATCGCCGCCTCTCGCACATCACGTGCTTCGGCGGCATACAAAACATCCTGTTTATCGCCGCCTCTCGCACATCACGTGCTTCGGCGGCATACAAAACATCCTGTTTATCGCCGCCTCTCGCACATCACGTGCTTCGGCGGCATACAAAACATCCTGTTTATCGCCGCCTCTCGCACATCACGTGCTTCGGCGGCATACAAAACATCCTGTTTATCGCCGCCTCTCGCACATCACGTGCTTCGGCGGCATACAAAACATCCTGTTTATAAAAAGGGGAATCTTAAAGATTCCCCTCGTTGTTAGATTTTTTTACCCTAAGTTTTTGAGTAATTTTATTTCATCATAAGTTGTAATAATTCAACAACTCTATTTGAATAACCCCACTCATTGTCATACCAAGTAACGATTTTAAAGAAACGTTTTTCTCCTTTAAGATTGTTACCAACAGTTGCAAGAGAGTCATAGATTGATGAACGATTATCATGGATAAAATCTGTAGAAACTAATTCTTCATCAGCATATCCTAAAATTCCTTTAAGATATGTTTCAGATGCTTTCTTTAGTGCAGCATTTATTTCATCTATGGATGTGTCTTTTGTCGTTGTGAAAGTGAAATCCACGCAAGAAACGTTTGCTGTAGGAACTCGAAAGGCCATTCCAGTTAGTTTCCCTTTTGTGCTTGGTAATACTTCTCCAACAGCTTTTGCAGCTCCTGTAGATGAAGGGATAATATTCATTGCAGCAGCTCTGCCACCACGCCAATCTTTTTTTGATGGGCCATCAACTGTTTTTTGAGTTGCAGTATAGGCATGAATAGTTGTCATAAGACCTTTTTCAAGTCCAAAACCTTCCTTTAAAAGTACGTGAACAACTGGTGCTAAGCAGTTTGTTGTACAAGAAGCATTAGAAACAATGTGATGTTTTGAACCATCGTATTCTTGTTCATTTACTCCAATGACAATAGTTTTAACTTCACCTTTTCCTGGTGCTGTTAATAAAACCTTTTTGGCCCCTGCTTGAATGTGGCCTTTAGCTTTTTCAGAGTCATTAAATACACCTGTTGCTTCGATTACTATTTCAACACCAAGATCTTTCCAAGGAAGATCACTTGGGTTTTTTGTCGCAGCAATACATTTAATTTTTTGACCATTAACAACAAGTAAGTCAGCTTCTTCTTTAGATGAATCACTTTTCGCACTAGAGACTTCACCTTTAAATTTTCCGTGAACAGAGTCGTATTTTAATTGATATGCAAAATAATTTGCATCGGTACTCATGTCTACAACAGCAACTAAATCAATCTCCTTACCTAGTAGATTTTTTTCTGCCATAGATTGCAATACCAATCTACCAATTCTACCAAAACCATTAATCGCAACTTTTTTTGCCATACTATCCTCCAAAGTTATGAAAAACTATGTGGCATAAACCACAATTATTAATATTTTCACAAACATAAGCTCTCTTTCAAAAAAAGTAAAACATTTAAAACCCGACCAAAAAGATTTAGTATTTTATGAAGGTTATTAAAAATGTTGTTCCTTGATTTTTTGTACTTAATACCTTGATTGAGCCTTTGTGTAATTTGCACATCTGCATTACATGGGCAAGGCCAATTCCTCTTCCAGATATTTCTGTAGCGTTTTCTTTTAGTGAAAAATTATCTAAAAAGATATACTGCATTACTTCTTCATCGTTTGTGACATCAAGGCCTATTTTTTGTGCTTTTTCTTTGATTTTTTCTATATTAAGTCCTTTGCCATCATCGCTAATTTGCATGTTATATACATTTGCATTTTGCTCTAGGAAAAGCGATATAGTTAAGTTTCCTTGTGCAGGCTTGTTAATCATTTTTCTCTCGTGAGGTTCTTCAATTCCATGATCTATTGAATTTCTAACAATGTGAATGAAGGAGTTGAATAGTTCTTTGTATAAAACTTGATTTATGGTCGTTTCGGTCTCAAACTTTATTGGTAAAACTTGCTTGTTTAATTTTATTGCTTCAGTAGACCATACTTCGTTTAACCAACCGAGAACTTCTGATATAGGCTTGTCTAGTGCTGAAATAAATTTTTGTCTAATATTTGGATGTGGGAGCAATTCTCTTAGTAAAAGTAAATAATTGTTTGTATTAAGCGATATAAATTGATCTTTGGTAGTTGCAAGGTTGATATTGATGAGCGACTTATTGTTGGTAAAGTATTTTTGAATCATTTCTGTTAATGTTGTGATAATAAATTGTTTTGACTCGTAATCTGGATTGGCGTTAAGGGCCGTTTCAAAATCATGACATTTTTTTGCGATTTCCGACATTCCAAAAACACCAAGATTGCCTTTAATTGTATGCAAATGTCTTTTAAATACTGCAAAATCAGATATGTTTATTAGGTCTTGAATATTTACCATTAAAAGTTGAAATTGTTCTTTATGTTTTATTATTTTTAAAAGGGTAGAGTATGTATCGCGATCTTTTACAAGTTTTTGTTGAAGATTAATTATCTCTGTTTGGTCTTGTGCTAATAGCATAACTTTTGTTAGATTTTCGTCTTGATCAAAGAGCGGTCTATAACGAATAATTAACTGTCTATCTCGTATCTGAATTATGTTTGGCAGAAGTTCTGCAATTCTTTCAAATGGAAGTTTGTTTTCAAAAAACAAAGAGAGTGTGTCTGTGAAATTTTGCGAGTCTTCATTTAAAATTTTTGCAACCGATGTATTTGCAAGATTGTTTCCCCAAAAAACTTCTACAAGATGAGAATACCCTGGTGATATAAGTCCATCCTTATCAAATGTTAAAATCGCTTCACTCGAGTTATTTAAAAGCAGAGAGATCGATTTACTTTTTTCATGAATAACATCAAGCATTGAGTTTATGCCTGTTGCAAGAGTGCCAATCTCATCTTCTCCAAGATTTCTAATCCTAATAGACATATTATTTGTTGATCGTATTTTTTTGACTAGTAGATGCAGCTTAAAGAGCCTATTTAAGACCGTTTTTTCAAAGAAAATTAAAATTGCAAAGGTTAAAATAAAGCCCGTTAAGATAATCCGAATGATTGATATTGTGATGTTTTTTAATCTAATGTCGTTGATGTAGCGGGGAATTTCTAAACTTAAAACAAGCTCAGGTTTTCCTGCGATATTTTCAATAATTCCGCGTGCTGTTAAAATATTTGAATCTGTTTTATCTAGCACAATGTCAGAAACAAGTAACTTGTCTAAGGATTCCTGATCGAAGTTTGGGTTATTATAAAAGGACGTAAAATATATTTTTTGCTTTTGTTTTGAGGATATTTTTAAAAAAAATGTTTCATCTATTTTTACTCCAAACATTATAATCCCTTCGCAAGGACCAGAGCCATCCGATTTTAAAACTGGCTGAGAGGTTACAATGTAGTGTGTAGCGTTTATTTTTACAACACCAGTGGTTGGAATCATTGTTGGAATTGGTAAAATTAAATAATCATTTTTTTTGATATCACTTAAAAAAGTTGCAGATATTTTTTTATTTATAATATTATTGCCAACTGCTTCCATAAATATAAGATCTTTTTCAAGTTTATTAAGAATAAGTAGAAAATCAACGTTAACTGTTTTTAAAAGATCGTCTGTTAGGTTTGTATGAATAAAGTTTTGTGAGGGTCTTTTGGCAAAACTATAAGCATCATCCCATCTGGCCCAATCTTGGCCTAGCGCATTTAATCTATCTTTTTCATACTCAATAGTCTCTTTTAGACGATGGAGATCATTTTTAGCATATAAGTCTTCTATTTTTGTAAATGAGTCATTTGTTGTGAGATAAGTAATAACAATGCTTGCACAAAAAAATATTACAAACAAGAAACTAAAGATAATAATTATTCTACGCCGTAATCCAATCCTCATAAAAAAAATGCCTCCAAGAGAGCTTGTCGGCATTTTTTTTAAGAGGTTTATGAAGAGATTGATTTTATTTGAATATTTTTTGTGATTTTATTTATTCACAATGATTTCAAAGAAATTATTATCCTCCTCTAGGGATCTTGAGGTGTCGTCCGATAAAATTAGTCCAGAAGACTTTTTCTTTGAGTTACCTGAAAGAATCATTGGAGCAGCTTCAAAATCGGCATACCAGCTAGGTTTTTTTACTTTTAATTTATCAACCATTAATGGACCAAAAGCTTGCCTTGTCGCACTGTTTTTGATTTTTTGAATGACTTCAACAGGTGTCATTTTTAGATTTTTTACCCAAATCTCTCCTGCAAGGTGAGCAACAAGAGGGCTGGCCATTGAAGTTCCAGTCATTCGACCATAAAGAGCTTTATTCTTCATACATTTATTAACTGTTTGAGTAATTTTTTCTTTTGCTGCAAGCATATTGATAAAATTTTGAGAAAATGATTTATCTGGATTCATTACACAAAGAGGGGCCAATTTCTCTGGATCATTTGCTTGAGATTCTTGAGACTCATTGCTGCTTGTTCCAAGTTTTGGTAGTAGTGAACTTTGTAAATCGACAAGTTCAGGACATAAATCCGAAGGAAGAGTTGAAATAACATTTTCACCTAGCATAAAAACAAGATCAACGTTGTTAAGAGGAATATTTGTAAAAGAGCTTAGCTGATCTTTTTTATTTAAAGAGCCGACACATAAAATATTTTCTGCGCTTAAACCACACGGATATTGCACTCTTGCTGATCCATCGCTCCATGTACCATCATTTCCTGCCGCGGCAATAAAAAGCATACTTGGATGACTTTTTATTATTTGTTCTAGATCATCTTTTATCATGTGAAGATATTTTTGAAAGTCCTCAATATCTTCATCCTTTGAACCATCGACAGGTTTTTCAAATCCTC
This sequence comes from uncultured Bacteriovoracaceae bacterium, assembly GCA_964497525.1. GTDB lineage: Bacteria > Bdellovibrionota > Bacteriovoracia > Bacteriovoracales > Bacteriovoracaceae > CAZCDT01. The sequence goes on along the minus strand of CAZCDT010000005.1, from coordinate 4,581 downwards.
CCCCAAGACTTAAATTGATAATTTTAACACCTTTTTTCTCGGCGTCAGCAAAACTATCTCTTAAATCCTCTATAAAGCGATCTTTTATACCTTGTTTAGATAGTTCTTTATCCTCTTTACTTTCGTAGTAGGGAAGGATTCTGTATGGAATAAGCCCAAAATCAGGGCGATCATAAGTCATAAGACCTGATACGTGTGTTCCATGAGTATTATCCATCTCCTCTTTTAATGCTCTGAAAGTGTGCAAATATTTTTGCGCCTTTGGTGTAATCATAAAAATAGCACTATTTGTACACTCGGTGCTACTTACTTGAGCTCTAATTTTTTCATTGTATTCATCTATATTAAAATCTTCTTTTTGTTGTAACTCTTCTTGTTTGTCAGGATAGTGCATCAAACTCATATAAGTTTGTATTAACCGTACGATAAGAAGCAAAATCATCGAGTGCTAAATAATCTTTTCCTAAAGAAGCGATGTTTCCTTTTTTATCAAGAGTTGGGTGAAGATTTTTTTGTAGAATCGGATGACGATGATCTATTTCTGTATCTACAACGGCCATAATGATTTTATGGTTTTTGATATTTTCTTTAAAATTTGTATCTAGTGATGCGGGATTGGCCAGTAGTTTGTGTTGAAATTTTACATACTGGTCTCGTTGGTCAGGATTTGACAAACATCCAGAAAGTAAAATTGTAGAACAAGTCATTAAAAAAGGAATTTTTTTTGAGATCATGCAATGCCCGCCTTTGATAGGGCTTGTTGCAGGGCATTATAGGTTATTCTTAAAAATTATTCAGTAAATAAAGAGGGAGAGTGTAATCTTTACTTACCTCTATTGATTCTATAATTGAGATTCAATCCTTGAAAAATTCTCTCTCATGCAAGCAGCATATCTTTGGTTTGAAACTTTATTTATATTTCCAAATGTACAATCTAGAGGATTTACTTTTATATGAAATTTGATAATTCTAAAATTTGCGTTTATGCAGTGATTAAAGAAATAGTTTAAGTCGCTGCCAAAGTTTTCACAGATTTTTAAATTTTCACCTAATTTTTTCCCTATTTCTTTAAAATTATCATTTACGCATAAAACAAATTTTTGAGAAATTCTATCTGATGGAGTATGACAATAGCGTAAATCTATTGCACTGGCCGAAAATGTCATCACAAAAGAAAATAAAAATATGAAAAAGAGTGGTGTATTTTGCATATCGCTTCGCATATCCTTAAAAAGTAATAATAATCGTTTGAAAGCGTTGATATCATTTTCAAATTTTAAAATCAAGGAAGAGATTTTATATGGAAAAAAAACAGTCAATTTTACAGGCCTTAGTAAATAAAAGAATGCTTATTTGCATCTTTAATGGGTTTACCGCAGGACTGCCTCTTTATTTTTTATCGCAACTGATTCCTGCATGGCTTAGAACTGCAAATGTTGATTTAAAAACAATTGGTTTTTTTGGTATTGTGATGCTTCCTTACTCTTTTAAATATATGTGGTCGCCTCTTTTAGATCGCTATGTTCCCCCATTTCTAGGAAGACGCAGAGGTTGGATGCTTATTACGCAGCTACTGTTATTTATCTTTATGTGTTCTCTTTCTATTTTAGATCCAGTGATAGACACAAAACTTGTTTTATATATTGGATTTATAATTGCAATTTTTTCTGCGACACAAGATATTGCTCTTGATGCTTATAGAAGGGAGCTGTTACCTGATAATGAACTCGGTCTTGGAAACTCTTTTTATGCAAATGCTTATAGAATTTCAGGTTTTATTCCTGGCGCTTTAGGATTAATTCTTGCAGATTATACTCCTTGGCCTTTGGTCTACATTATAATTTCTTCGTTTATGTTTGTTGGTATTGTTCATACTTTACTTATTTCAGAAGTGGCCACAGAGGTTGATCCACCAAAGACGCTTAAAGAGGCCGTAATTGGGCCATTTGTCGATTTTTTTAAAAAAGATGGTTACAAGTCAGGACTTTTAATTTTGGCCTTTATTTTCTTTTATAAGTTTGGAGATGTGGTTGCTACAGCTCTTTTAACACCTTTTTATTTGGATGTTGGTTTTTCTATGACAGAGATTGGTACGGTGGCAAAAATTGTTGGTCTTTGGTCTATGATTATTGGTGGATTTATTGGTGGCATTTTAATGTATAAGTGGGGCACAAATAAGGCCCTGTGGATTTTTGGTTTTATACAAATGGCCTCGATTTTAGGTTTTGCTGCTTTAAATGAGATTGGGCCAAATTTATGGGCCCTCGGAGTTGTTGTTGGGTTTGAGTATTTGGGTGTTGGTCTTGGGTCTGCAGCATTAATGGCATATATTGCTCAAAACACAAATAAGAAATTTACGGGAACACAACTTGCTTTATTATCCTCTTTTTTTGCTATTCCAAAAAGTTTTGCAGGCGCTATTGCTGGTATTTTAATTGAAGGCATCAAAGAAGGGGATGGACTTTTCTTTACAATTTTTGGCACTGTATCTGGAGTTGGATACACCAATTTCTTTTATATTTGTACACTCCTGGCCCTACCCGGAATGATTCTTTTAATTTGGATCGCCCCTTTAAAAGACGCACTTTTAAAAAGACAACAGATTTGACCAGAGCTCTTTTAAAAAAGTTTGCCAGTGTAAAATACGAATATTGTCATCGGTTACTCTTTCGATTTCATCAAAAGATACAACAAAAAAATATTCTATGATATTTTCTTCTTTTAATTTTCGTAAACCTACAAGATGTTTTGCTTGTACTTTAGTTGTCGATTTTACCTCTATTGCAATTTTATCACCTATTATAAAATCGACTTCATCTTGGTTATGAGTTCGCCAAAATGTTAATTGCTTTTTTATGCGATAGTATGAAAGATAAGCTCGTAACTCCATTGCGATAAAATGCTCAAAAGCTTTTCCAAATTCATCAGAATTTCGATTTAGCTTTTCAGTTGCGGCCAAAAAATTAGCAACACCAATATCAAAAAAATAAAACTTCGCTGTTGCAACAGATTTTCTGTTTTGACTTTTTTTCCAAGGTTCTAATAAAAATCCAACAAATGTATCGTTTAATATTTCAAAATATGATCGAACCGTTGATGCAGGAATTCCTGTTTCAGAAGCAATGTTCGCGTAATTAATTTGATTGCCATTTGCAAGTGAAGCAACTTTTAAAAACTTTGAAAATTGAACCAAGTTTTGGATTAATGATTCTTCTTTTATCTCTTCTTTTAAAAAAGTATTAACATAAGCATCAAGCTCTTCGATAGGGTTTGAACTTTTATATACCTGTGGCAATCCTCCATAAAGTAAATACTTTGATAAATCAAAATCTGGAATTTCAGTAGATACTAGTGGAAATAAATTGCATTGCCATGCTCTTCCACCAAGTAAATTTATACCACTACGTTTTAGTTTTCTAGCACTCGAACCAGTAAGAATGAAATGCAAGTTAGAGTCTTCGATCATAAGATGCACTTCATTTAGCAAAATGGGAAGTTTTTGAATTTCATCAATGACGATTATATTGCTTGTTTTTGCAATTTCACTGACCATTTCTCTTATTAGTGAAGGCCTTTCAGCAAGACTTAAAAAAATATCACTTTTAAGTAGATTGATGATTGAATTATTTGGAAAAAGTTTTTTGGTTAAAGTGCTTTTTCCTGTACTCCTTGGGCCAAATAAAAACAATGATTTTTGTTTTGAAAGATCTAAAAGATTTAAAGTTCGATTATACATAATTTAAGTATGTTACGATATTTTTATGAGAAAATCAACAACAACGCTGCTGATTTTTTCCAAAATACAGCAGAGTGTCGGATGATTTTTGTCCGCTGGTTGCTGTTTTTGAATTGTGGCAAGGAGGAAAGTCTACTTTAATAAAAATGCCGTGGCCGTTGTTAGCTCAAAAACTGATCCATATGCAGTTGGCCATACTCGATGATTGCTTTTCTCTTATTGCAGTTTGAGCATAGCATTTGTAAGTTATTGACGGCAGTAGCACCTCCTTTGGCAAAACTTTTTTTGTGATCATATTCTAAAAAGAAGTTAGTGCCGCAGTTTGTGCAGGACTTGTTGGATTGCTTGTAAACTTCGCGTTTAATGTTTGCAGGAATATAGCGAGTAGTTTCGGAACTACTCGGAGCTAATATTTTAGCTTTGGAACTACTTTTTATAATTGTAGTAGATGTTTTCTTTTCATGGGCCTTTCTTTGGGCAAACTTTTTTGCTTCAAATTTTTCGATAGCATCGTCTAGGACTTGATCGAGTAGATCGGAAGTTTCAAGACTTGGATTTGAGTGAGCAAGTAATGCCTTTAATTTTTTTATTTTTTCCATCGTAGATTTTTTTAGAGTAATATTAAGGCGAACTTCGTTAAGAGACTCGATAACAGTTTCTTTTTTAGCTAGTTTTTGATCAATTCCGAACTCTTCTTTTTTTGTTGCTAAAATTTTTTCAACCTCTTTTTTTGATTGGCCTTTTATTTGGCCCAAAAGTTCACAAGAATTTATTGCAATATTTTTCTTCTCGCTGGTACGTAAAAAATCTGACATGAGATTTATTGTTGATAGATTAAGCTTGCC